>CAZCRO010000009.1:0-35157 GCA_964501115.1 uncultured Oscillospiraceae bacterium | reverse complement strand
TCAATCTCTTCACCGCCGACGGCAATACCAATATCCTCACCGGCGTCTGCAACGATTGTCCCCAGGCTTGAACGGGGGTGGCATCATGACAAAAAGCAAGAAAAAGCTGGAATTGTGGACCTTTGTCTCAGTTGGTCTGCTGGCACTGTTTGCCATCTTCCTGATTTATCCGCTGATGGGATTGCTGAAGCAGTCGGTCTTTAATTCCGATGGCCAGCTGACCTGGGCGAACTTCCAGAGATTTTTTACCTATGCCAATGGTTATTACATTAAGCCCATCTGGAACAGCGTAAAGGTAACGGTCTGCTCCACCTGCCTGTCCCTGCTGTTGGGTATTCCCATTGCTTATTTCTATTCCTTCTATAAGCTCAAGGGAGCCAAGTTCCTGTTTGTGGTCTCTGTTCTGTGCAGTATGTCCGCACCTTTCATCGGCGCGTATTCCTGGATTTTGCTTCTGGGACGCAGCGGTGTCATCACCAAGTTCCTGACAGGCGTTCTGGGAATCAAAGTGGGTAATATCTATGGATTCAACGGCATCCTGCTGGTTCAGTCCCTGAAGTTCTTCCCACTGGTGTTCATTTATATGAACGGTGCCTTCAAGAATATTGACAATACCCTGATGGAAGCCTCTGCAAATATGGGCTGCACCGGCATCAGAAGACTGACCAAAATCGTCCTGGCGCTGTCTATGCCCACCATCCTGGCTGCGGGTCTGATGGTATTCATGCAGGCCTTTGCGGACTTTGGTACGCCGATGGTCATGGGCGAAGGCTACCAAACCTTCCCGGTTATGATCTACAATGCCTATCTGGGTGAAGGCGGAGCTGACCAGAATTTTGCGGCAGCTCTGGCTGTGGTGGCCATTGTGATTACCGCAGTAATTTTCGCTATCCAGAAGTGGGGAACCAATAAGTTCAAGTTCTCTATGAATGCTCTGCATCCTGTGGAGAAGAAGGAAGCCAGGGGACTGAGTGGTGTGCTGATGCACCTGTACTGCTATGTGCTGGTTGCCGTGGCATTCCTGCCCCAGCTGTACATCATTTACCTGTCCTTCTGCAATTACAAGGGTTCTATCCGCCAGGGCGGCTATGGATTCAATAACTATATCCAGGCATCCAAGAAGCTGCTGGGTCGTTCCGTGCAGAATACCGCGGTTATGGGCATTATGGCACTGGCAATCATCGTTGTGGTGGCTGTGCTCATTGCTTACCTGGTTGTTCGCCGCTCCAGCCTGCTGAACAATACCATTGATACCATTTCCATGCTGCCTTACATTATGCCCGGCTCTGTTGTAGGTCTGGCTCTGCTGTTGGCCTTCGGCAAGAAGCCTCTGGCACTTACCGGTACCTTTGCCATTATGGTCATTTCCTTTGTCATCCGGCGTTTGCCCTACACCATTCGAAGTGCGACGGCAACGCTGATGCAGATTTCCATGAGCATAGAGGAAGCGGCCATCAGCCTGGGCGCAAGCAAGCTGAAAACCTTTGCCCAGATCACTGTGCCTATGATGGCCAACGGTATCCTCTCCGGTGCCATCCTGAGCTGGGTAGCCATCGTAACAGAGATGTCCTCTTCCATCATCCTCTACAGCAACAAGAGCATCACTCTGACTATGTCCACCTATCTTGCCATTCTCCGTGGCAATGATGGTATGGCTGCGGCGTTCGCCACCATCCTTACCGTGGTGACCATTGTCTCGCTGCTGCTGTACCTGAAAATCAGCAAGTCCGAAGACGTTCGGCTGTAAAATCCGGCTTCATCGTGGCAACACGATAAGTAATATGGCAGGGGCGGCGAACGCCCTTGCGCAAACCTAACACAAAGGAGATTAGACAATGAAGAAGATTATTGCCCTGCTGCTGGCCCTCGTGATGGCTTTTGGCCTGATCGCTTGCGGAAGCACCACCACCGAAACCACCGCTGCCCCCGCAACCAATGTTCCTGCTACCGAAGCAAAGAGCGAAGAACCCACTGCTGCTCCTGAAAAGGCTCCCGAGGATTACACCGGCGAAGTACAGCTGTACTCCACCATGACAGAAGCGGACCTGGATGCTCTGATCACCTGCTTTAATGAAGTTTACCCCAACGTGGAAGTTGTTGTCACCAACGGTTCCGCCGGTGAGCTGACCACCCGTATTCAGGGTGAAGCCGGCAACCCCCAGGCTGACCTGGTATGGGGCGGCATGGCTGACTCCGACGGCGATGCTTATGCCGACATTTTCGAGTCCTGGGTCTCCGTCCATGACGCAGAGAACATGGAAGGCTACACCTCTCCTAACGGCCTGTACTCCATGGACCATCTGTCCACTGTCGTATTCGTTATCAACGAGGATCTGGAAAAGGAACTGAATCTGAACATTCAGTCCTATGAAGATCTGCTGGATCCCGCACTGAAGGGCAAGATCGCCACCGCTGACCCCAACTCCTCCTCCTCTGCATGGAACAACCTGTCCAATATCTTTGCTGTTTACGGCAACGATACCGAAGAAACCTGGAACTACATCGAGCAGCTGATGCCCAACCTGGTTGTTCTGGGCTCCTCCTCCGGCGTGTTCAAGAACACCCAGGCCGGCGAATACGTTGTTGGTATGACCTACGAAGATGGTGCTGTCAACCTGATTAAGGACGGCGCTACCAACATCCGTCTGCAGTATCCCACCAACGGCACCTCTGCCTCCGCTTTCGGTACCGCTCTGGTTAAGAACGGCCCCAACCCCGAAAACGGCAAGCTGATGGTTGACTTCATCTGCTCCGCAGAAGGCCAGACTGCTCTGGCTGCTTACCAGGAAGGTACCCTGCGCTACACCAACGCCGGCTACTCGGTTCCCGACAATGCTTGGCTGACTCCCTCCAACGAGATCACCTGGGCTGTTCGTGATGTAAAGTACATGACCGAGAACAAGTCCGCTATCCTGGAGCACTGGAATACCCTGTGGGCACAGGTTGTTGGCTGATAAAAATTGAATCCCTATGGGGCGGCCGGGTTTCCGGCTGCCCCAGGCAGAAAGTGACATGTGTATCATTTATTGACCGGAAAGATGACCAGTCAATAACTGATGATTTTTTTGGCTCAATTTCTGGATTTTCTGCGGAAAACCACGAAATATATCCCTTTCCCCGGCCGGTGCAGCGATCGGCACCGGCCGGCTTTTTGTACAGCAGCCTGCTGTAAATCCGATCTGGGAAATAGATTAGAAAATATAAACAAGACAATCCTGCCGTTTTGCGGCTAAAGATAAAATACAATCTCCAATTGGAAAATGAGGTGTAACAATGGATTTTCAGGCATTAACAAAAGAAACACCCTGTGCCTGCGGACGGGTACACAAGTGTGACATCAAACATATTCTTATTGAAAAGGGAGCCATTTCCAAGTTGGGTACCCTGCTGGATGACTACCATAAGATCCTGCTGGTTGCAGACAGCAATACCTACGATGTTTGCGGCGAGGCTGTGGCCAAACAGGTAGGCCGGAAGCTGGAAAACCTGCTGGTATATCACAGAGATGGCCTGCTGGTGCCCAATGAAGAGGCAATCGACGAGCTTACCGCAAAGATCACCCCCCAGACGGATTTGATCATCGGCATTGGCTCCGGCGTGATTCAGGATACCTGCAAGTGCGTCAGCTTCCGGAATCATCTGCCCTACTATATTGTGGCAACTGCTCCTTCCATGGACGGCTACGCTTCTGTCGGTGCGGCGATGATTATCGAGAACATGAAAGTGACCTACAATGCCCATGTTCCCCAGGCAATTATCGGCGATGTGGATGTATTGAAGGACGCTCCCATGGATATGATCCAGTCTGGCTATGGTGACATTCTTGGCAAGTATTCCTGCCTGAATGACTGGAAGCTGAGCCATGTGATCAATGGGGAGTATTTCTGCCAGTATGTGCATGATATTATGTTTAACATGCTGCTGAAAACCAAGGATCTTGGCCCACAGCTTCTGCAGAGAGACCCGGATGCCATCCAGACATTGATGGAAGCCTTGGTCGGTGGCGGTGTGGCGATGGCTTTGGTCGGCAATTCCCGCCCCGCTTCCGGCAGTGAGCATCACCTGTCTCATTTCTTTGAAATCACCGGTATAGTCCACAATCAGCCCTATTTTATGCACGGAACGGATGTGGCCTATTCCAGCGTGTATACCCAGCAGCTGCGGGAAAAGCTGCTGCAATATGACCAGGCACCGGAGAATACGCCCATGTCCCGGGAGCATTGGGAGGCACAGATTCGGAAGATCTATGGCGCTGCTGCCCAGGGCGTGATTGCCTTGCAGGATAAGATGGGCTGGTATAACCAGGATCGTTATCCTATCTATAGGGAAAAGTGGCAACAGATCCGCCAGGTTCTGGAAGAGACACCTTCCAGTCAGGAAATGCTGGCGTATTTGAAGAGCATCCACATGGATGTGACGGAATTTGAGAAGCTCTATGGCCGGGAGAAGATTGAAAACGCCTTGAAATTTGCCAAGGATCTCAAAGATCGCTACACCGTTTTGTGGGTATATTACGATTTGTTTGTGAAGGATGAACTATGAATAAAGAAAAAATAAAAGTAATTGCAATGGATTTGGACGGTACGCTGACTCAACATAAGCAGCCTATGACACCCCGGTGCCGCCAGACCCTGGAGGCGCTGTCTCAAAAGTATAAGCTGCTGATGGTTGGCGCAGGACAGGTTTACCGGATTTTTAATCAGATGGAGCATTTTCCCATTGATATTATTGGCAATTATGGTATGCAGTACGGCCAATACAATCCGGAAAGCAAGGATCTGAACATCCTGCGGGATGAGACCTTCGGCTGTGACCGGGAAGTGGTAGAAGAAAAGGTTACGGCTTTGCGGCAGAAGTATGGCTATACACAGTTTGCCGGTGACAATGTGGAGTACCATCCATCCGGTGTGCTGACCTTCCCGGTGCTGGGAACCAAGGCCAAGCAGGAGGATAAGCTGGCCTTCGACCCAGACAGAGCCAAGCGCAGAAAGATGTATGCCGATGTGGTGGAAGCCTTTGCGGACTACTGTGTGTTTGTCGGTGGTTCCTCCTCTTTTGATATGGCACCCAAGCCCTACAATAAGTATTATGCGCTGGATTTGTATTGCCGGGAGAATGATCTTGCCCATGAAAACGTACTCTTTGTAGGAGATGACTATGGAACCGGCGGCAATGACGAATCGGTTTATTTGTCGGATATTCCCTTCCTGAAGGTAGATAACTATCTGGACTTCCCGGATCTTGTAGCACCGTTGCTGTAAGTTTCGATGTTCGGAAGGACTGCCATACGTCCACGGAATAAAATTGGAACAGGGCGTATTGCTTTCCCGCAATACGCCCTGTTTTTGAGCTTTTTCAGTTGAATATTATTTGTGCGATACATACATCCGAAGAAACAGGTTCATTTTGAATGTGAAATGCTGCTTTGGTTATGAGGTGCTGTGTCCTTTTTATAGCATGACCGGGGAGCAGCAACCCAGCTGGGGGTAGGGAATGTCAAAAATACTGACGCTCACCTGATCCAGTGGGGCCAGATGGTACAAGGACTGTTTGCCAAACTTGGAACTGTCGCAGAGGAAAACTGACTGTTTGACACAGCCCAGCATCAGTTGGCGGATGTAGTTTTCTTCCAGATTAGGATCAGAGATACATCCATCCTGCCCAAGGCTCTTGGAAGAGAAAAAACAGATGTCTGCGTTCAGTCCTTCAATGACCCGGCAGGTATCCGGTCCTGTCAGCACCAGGGAGCCACTGATGGAATGGCCGCCCATGCAATTGGTATCGATACCCAGCTCGATGGCCTCCATGGCTGTAGAGAGGTTGTTGGTATATACCTTGATGGTGGAGAATTTGGCAATATGGGGAAGCAGATAGATGGCAGTGGAGGAACCATCCAGCAGGATGGTCTGCCCTTCCTGCAGCAGTGTGGCGGCTTTCTTGGCAATCAGACGCTTTTCACGGGTATTCTTAGCCTTCCGGTTGGCAAAACTGGCGACGCCGGATACGGCCTCCGGCAGGCTCACACCGCCATGGCTGCGCTGCACCAGCCCGTTGTTTTGCAGGTATGTCAAATCCCGGCGGATGCTGGATGGAGAAGTAAAAGTCAGCTTGGCAAGTTCACTGACGGATATATAGACCTTTTCTTTGATAATGCTGAGAATTCTGTCCTGTCGTTCCGTTGTGTGCATGGTATTCCTCCTGCCTGCTGCTGTGATTCTCTTTATTATAACATAAAAACGAAAAAAGTACAGACAAAGGAGTGTTTTTTATGATTATAGATGGAAAAGCCTACAGTGGTCTCTGCCCGTGCGGGCGGGAGCATGCAATGACTACAGCCTATTGTGTGATTGAGCCTGGCTGTATGGAAAAGCTGGATTCCTACCTCCACGCCTATGGGCTGGAGGGGCATGGTGTGGCCATTTATGATGAGCATACTTATGTGGCCAAGGGTTTGGTACGCCCCACGGGAAAGACAGAAGTGATCCTGCCTGCCGAGAATCTCCATGCAGATAATCATGGTGTGGAGCTGGCAATGACCCGGATCCCGGAAGGGTGTGATTACCTGATTGCCATAGGCTCCGGTACGGTGCATGACATTACCCGCTACTGCGCCCATGAAAAGGGGATTCCTTTTGTTTCCTGCCCGACAGCAGCCAGTGTAGATGGATTCTGTTCCTCCGTGGCGGCAATGACCTGGAATGGATTTAAAAAGACCTGGACAGCGGTTGCTCCCCAAATTGTAGTGGCGGACCTGAATGTGATTGCCCAGGCACCTATGTTTTTGACTCGTTCCGGGTTTGGCGATATGATCGGTAAATTTATCGCCCTTACGGAGTGGAAGATTGGCCATGTTCTTACCGGGGAATATTTGTGTGACCGGATTTATGATATGACTCTGGAAGCTACTCAGGCGGTGGTGAACAGCTCCCGGCAAATTTTGGCGGGAGATTTGGGCGCTTACGAAAAGCTGACCTATGGCCTGTTAATGTCCGGCCTGGCAATGCAGATGCTGGGTTTCTCCCGGTGTGCTTCCGGTGCGGAGCATCATATCTCTCATTTTATCGAGATGCACCCCGCCGCCTTGCATGCGGATTCCCAGGCACTGCATGGAGAGAAGGTGGGTGTGGGTACCTTGATGGCGGCCAGAGAATATGCCCGCCTGGCAGAGGAAGAATCCCTGCCCTGGAAGGATTATCCTGCCATTGAGGAAGCACAGGTGAGCAGTGTCTTTGGTGAGGATTTGGCGGATTCCATTTTGCAGGAGAACAAAGACGACTGTGCCGCGGGCATTACCGCCCAGCAGCTCCATGCCGCCTGGCCGGAAATTCGGCAGCTGCTGACTCAGCTGCCCAAGCCGGAGGAACTGGAACGGATGTATGCAGAGCTGCAGGTAAAATCCACCCTGGCAGACATTCAGGTTCCGGAGGAAGAAAAAGACCTGCTCCTGAACCAGTCCCCCCTGGTGCGCAATCGCCTGACTCTGATGCGGTTGAGAAGAGCACTGAAATAATCAAAAAATCGGCGGCCAACGATTTGGCGGCCGATTTTTTAGAGTTTGCAGAGAAGTTTTCCGGAAAGCAGCATAGCGACACAGCAGGTTACGCCGAATGCATATCTGGCATCCCGGAAAATATCCGGTGTGCAGGAAAGGTATGCCAGGTGATTTTTGGTGATGGTTTCCCGGATGGTTGGCTCGGGGCGCTGCTCCGGAGTATGGTGGGTTTGGAGAAATTGAAGAAAGTAGGTTTGCAGTCTGTCTTCGTATATTTTGTGCTCATGCAGGTTTACAGGGAAACTGGCATTGTGGGCAAAGGTAAACGCATCTGTTGTGTAATGGATCAGTTTTCCGGCGGCGTAATAGTCCAGTATATTCCAGCGGGGCTTTGCTTCCAGCCGTTTGGCCAGACGAAAGATCACGTATTTGGCATTTTCGTAATTGTGCCCCCGGAGCCATTGGGCACGCAGCGAACCTTTCAAATAGGTGGAGGGGTTGCGGTCCGGCTGGATGCAGCCCAGCAGGAATGCTCTGCGGCAGCGCCTGGGTGCCTGTGAGAAATAGGTATCTGCCAGGTAGCGGCCAAGCTGGGTATGACTTTTTCCTCGCATGTGGTTCCTCCTTCGGTTTGGATTTTCGCTGCCCATTATACAGAAAAATCGGGGGAATGTGTGAACAAAAGGCAATCTTAATGAATTTTTAGCCTTTTTACAAAAAAATCAAAAGATTCCTCCGGCGTTTGCGTTATTTCGACAAGGAGAAGGAACTATAATATTTACAGAAGCGCAAAAAGAAAGGGGAGATGGCGTGAATGAAGGAGTATCTGTTAGAATTTGTGACTTTTTTGCTGGCAGCGGTGCAGGCGGCGGGGCTGATGTGGATTACCACCATGTTCGTCCGGTAGAAATGGGAAAAAAGTCGAATTTTCTTCGGCAAAAGTACCAAAGAACGCTGGAATGTAAAAATGTAGTTGTAAAAATCCTGTGAACGATGTATAATATAAAGAGTTAGCAAATTTTTTCTATCGTTCGGGGGATTCCATACATGAAGAACAATAAGGATATTTCCGCATTCCTGAAGCCAGGCAGCCGGGTTCACCTGGTTGGCATCGGAGGCGTATCTATGCGCCCGCTGGGACTGGTGCTGAACGGAATGGGGATGATTGTCTCCGGCTCGGATATGAGTTCATCCGTTTCTACCGATGAACTTATGGCGCAGGGCATCCATGTGGATATTGGCCACAGCGCCCGGAACATTGCGGGAGCGGACTGCATCATTCGTACCGCCGCCGCACACAACGACAATCCGGAGATTGCTGCCGCCCGTGTGGCGGGGATTCCTGTTTTCGAGCGGGCACAGGCCTGGGGCGAGATTATGAAATCCTATAAAAACGCTGTCTGCATTTCCGGAACCCATGGCAAGACCACAACCACTTCCATGATGACCCATATTCTTATGGAAGCCGGAAAAGATCCCACGGTTATGATCGGCGGATACCTGCCCCTGCTTCATGCCGGGCATCGGGTGGGAAAAGGCGATACCATTTGCCTGGAGAGTTGTGAGTACTGCGATTCTTTCTTGAATTTCTATCCCACGCTGGCTGTAGTGCTGAACGTGGAAGCGGATCACCTGGATTATTTTAAGGATCTGGCAGATATTCAGAAGTCCTTCCATAAGTTCGCCGGCATGGCAAAGGATGGGGTAATTGCCAATGGTGACGATCCCCATACTGTGCAGGCAATGGAGGGGATACCCTATCTGTCCTTTGGCCTTGGAGAGCAGAACCGGGTTCGGGCGGCGAATATCAGTGCCGACTGGCGGCATTTTGATGTGCTGTGTGATGGCAAATTTTATTGCCATTTGGATATGGGGGTTATGGGTCGGCATAATACGCTGAATTCTCTGGCCGTTTCTGCCACAGCCTGGCTGATGGGGATTCCAGGGGAATGTGTATCCCGGGGTATTCATGCCTTCCATGGCGCGGGACGGCGCATGGAATACAAGGGTGTGTACCATGGGGCGCAGGTCTATGACGACTATGCCCACCATCCGGACGAACTGCGGGCGACGGTGGAAACCATCCGCACCATGGGCGAAAACCGGCTGGTGCTGGCGTTCCAGCCCCATACCTACACCCGTACCAGTATGCTCCGGGAGGACTTTATCCGGGAGCTGAAAAAGGCGGATGTGGTGATCCTGTCGGAGATTTATGCCGCCCGGGAGAGCAATACCATCGGAATTTCCTCCATGGATCTGGTGAAAGAAATACCGGGTGCCATTTACTGTGAGACATTGCAGGATGTAACTTCCACCTTGCGCCAAATCGTGCAGCCGGGAGATGTAGTGGTTACCATGGGTGCCGGAGACATTTTCCGCGCGGGAGAAGCGCTGCTGGCGGAGACGGAAGAATAAAAGGAGTTTCACTATGAAAAAGCTGAGTGTATGTATTCTGTTCGGCGGCGTAAGCCCGGAGCATGAGGTTTCTCTGCGCAGTGCCGAATCGGTGCTGAACAACATCGACACCACCAAATATAATGTTTTCCCCGTGGGTATCACCAAGGAAGGGGACTGGCTGCTCTATGGCGGCAAGGACTATTCCGATCTGCCCTCCGGCCGTTGGAAGCAGCATCCGGAAAATCATCGGGTGGCGATTTCTCCCATCCGGGGTCAGGGATTGCTGACCTTTGAAGGGGACTGTGTGGTGCGGGAGCGGATCGATGTGGTCTTCCCGGTGCTGCATGGAGAAAATGGTGAGGACGGCACCATTCAGGGACTGCTGCAGCTGGCTGGTATTCCCTATGTTGGCCCTCATGTGGCGGCTTCTGCCGTATCCATGGACAAAACTCTGACCAAGCTGGTAATTGACCATGCGGGAGTGACGCAGGCAGCCTGGCAGTTGGTGCGCCGGGGAGATCTGGGCAGTCGTATGGAGCAGACGCTGGCCAATCTGGAGGCGAAGTTTGCCTACCCCATGTTTGTGAAGCCGGCAGGTACCGGTTCTTCCGTAGGCGTATCCAAGGCATCGGATCGGGAAAAACTGTGTCAGGCGCTGCGCAGTGCCGGCCAATTTGACGACAAGATTCTGGTGGAAGAGTTCATCCGGGGTCGGGAGATCGAGGTTGCCGTGATGGGTAACGAAAGTCCCGTGGCGTCCATCTGTGGAGAAATTGATTCCGGTGCGGATTTCTATGATTACGATGCCAAGTACATTACCGATACCTCTGTTGCTTATATTCCTGCCAGAATCCCGGAGGATGTGGCAGAGCAGGTACGGGAGGCTGCTGTAAAGGTATACAAGGCCATTGGCTGCCAGGGGCTGAGCCGGGTGGATTTCTTTGTCACCTGGGAGGAAAATCAGGTGGTGTTCAACGAGATCAACACCCTGCCGGGCTTTACCTCCATTTCCATGTATCCCAAGCTGTTTGCTGCCAGTGGGATTCCTTATACCCAGCTGATTGACCGGCTGCTGGAGCTTGCGCTGGAGGCAAAGGGATGAGCCAGGAAGTTCTTCTTTCCATCACCGGCCGGCAGAAGTATGCCGATCAGGAGCCGGAAGAGATTCAGCTGATGACGGATGGTACCATGTGCTTCCGGGATGGTGGCTGGGATATTACCTATGAAGAAAGCGCCCTGACGGGGCTGGAAGGGGTTTCCACCACTTTTCGTGTGGAGCCGGGAAAGGTGACACTCTCCCGCACCGGCAAGCTCAGCTCCACAATGGTCTTCCAGGAGGGAGTACCCCATGACTCTTTGTATCAGATGGAGTTTGGCGCGCTGATGATCACGGTAAACGCAACCCGGGTGTTCTTTGACATTGTGCCGGATGGCGGCACAATCGACCTGGTGTATGAGATCAGCATCGAAAACACAGAGGCCGGATTGATCGATTATCATCTGGACATTCGTGCAAAGTAAATGAACCCCGGAGGGAACCGTTCGTTTGAACGTTACCCTCCGGGGTATTTACATATCTTTAGTTACTTGTGGAAATAACCTGATTGCCGAGCTGATCCGGATAATGCTCCGCAATCCAAGGCTGGATGTTGGGGTTGTCAGAATCCAGTATGATCAGATAATCCGCGGTGAGAGAATCCAGCGTTTCTATGTCTGCATTGTATACGGATTTTGCCTGGCCGGTGGAGAGGACATAGCGGAGCACATAGGTGCGGTAAGCTGTGTCGTTTTCCGGAACGAGGACGGCGTAGGATTTGCCTTCCGGTATCCGGTAAGTTTCCACCAGTTGCTCTATGGAGCGCCGGGCTTCTGTTACATTTGCACCTGGGCGGGTCAAAAAGGGCCGTTCTTCTCCTGCCAGCGTCCGCACGGGATACATCAGCACCAGCAGGCAGATGCAGGCCAGGCTTTTGCCCTTCTTAGCATCCAGGTCAGACAGTACACGCAGGCACAGGCTGCACAGCATATAGTTGATTACAATCAGCGCTGCATTGGTGTACCGGGGACTGCCGGGAAGCCCCTGACTTTCCACAGTGCCCATGGAGAAAATGTACATACCCAGCATGCCCAGCTGATAGCAGCCATAGAAAACAGCGGCAAACAGCAGGAGCCGCTTGAGCAGAGGCTTTCTCTGCTTTGCCTGCCAGCAGGTAACACCGGTGGCAAGCATCAGGCACGCAAAGCAGTACCAGCTCCGGACATAGGTAAGAGAAAAGCGGAAAACATCCACCGCTACGGAAGGAATGGCACTGATCGGATTGTTGAAGAAAGTGAACATATAGTTCTTCAGCGTCATGGCATGGTAAGAAGTTTCGGCGCTGTAATACACGTTGCCGAAGTGTTTGCGCCACAGGAAGAAGGAAAGCAGGGGTACCAGGCACACGAGAATACGTGTTTTCCACTGGCCGTCCTTCTTACCCTGCCACAGAATGCCCACAATGCCCATGGCTACAAACAGCAGGGCGGAATTCTTCAGCTGAACAACGGCAACAAGGAATGCGCTTGCCAGCCAGAGCTGGGTTTTACCAGCCTTTTCTGTAAGGCAATAGTCCTGGATATACAGCAGCATGGCAGAGGACGCGATGGCAAGCAAAATATCCACCCGCAAATCCCGCATGCCGTTGCCGATGAAGCAGATTCCGGCGCTCAGCAAAAACAGCATGCCTGCAAGGCGGTTCTTCCGGATCCGGCTGCAAAGGGGGATCAAAAGGGTTGCTTCCAGGAAGCTTTGCAGGAACATGGCGATCCATTCCACCATCCCGATACCAGGGAAGCAGAGGCCGAAATACAGATAGATGGAACTGCCCAGAGGGTAGGCCTGGAAGGTGATGGCAGTATCCCGAAAATCCGGAAACCGATTCCCTGCCAGCATGGTTTTCAAAACAATGCCCCAGTGGGTGAAATTGTCATATTCCGTAAGGATGCAGTCGTATACCCGCAGGAGGATCACTCCGGCGAAGATTGCCAGCAGGAGATAACAGGGACGCAGATAAGCACGCAGGAAGGCGAGGCTTTTGTCTTTCCAAAGGGAGAAGACCAGATAGCCGATGCCTGCAATCCAAAGGCAGGCTGCTGCTTCCAGCAGACAGTGAAGAATCCCGGCAAAAAACAGCACGCTGATTTGGCATGCGGCAGTCAGCCCGGGATGGTAGGAGGGGTCAATGGAGGTGTTTCTTCGGAAGAACTCCCAGTAACCCAGATTACACAGCAGGAAACAAACCGCCCACAGGGCGAGAATCCCGTAATTTGTCATAGCAGGTTCCTTTCTTTTACCCGTTCATAGCGCAGCATCTCATAGGAAATGCCATCTTCAACACCGCTTTGGAGTGTTTCAGCCAGATACCAGGATGGATCGGCATCCAGATTCGGGAAATATGTATCGCAGGGCAGGGTGGTATGCACTTTGGTAACGTAGGCGGTTTGGCACCAAGGCAGCATCTGGCGGTAGATGCTGCCGCCGCCGATGACCATAGCCCGTGGGACGCCGGCGGCTTTTTCCAGAGCCTCTTCCACACTGGCGCAGGGGGTAAAGCCGGGGTAAACTTCTCCCCGGCGGGACAGCAGCACGTTTTCCCGGCCGGGCAGGGGCTTTTGGCCGGGGAAATCTTCCACGGTGCGCCGTCCGGTGATGACCAGGCAGCCCCGGGTGGTTTCCCGGAAAAATTTCCGGTCTGCTTTCAGGGCAATCGGCTGGGTACCTCCGGCACCGATGCCCCAGTTGTCATAAACTGCAACAATCAATTCCATGGTTTCACCTTAAATGGCCAGGGGAATCTGGAAATTAAAACTGTGGAATTGATAGTTTTCCATGGAAAAAGAGTCCTTGTTGAAAGCGTAAAAGTCCTGAATGCTTTCGTCTACATGGAATTTTGGTGCCTCATAGCCCTGCTTTTCCAGCATAGCCTTTACGGCAGGAATATGCCGGTCGTAAATATGGCAGTCGGCGATCACATGAACCAGTTCGCCGACTTTCAGGCCGGATACCTGAGCCATCATGTGCATCAGCACGGCGTATTGTACCACGTTCCAGTTGTTTGCAGTGAGCATATCCTGGCTGCGCTGGTTCAGAATGCCGTTCAGAGTATCGCCTGTTACATTAAAGGTCATGGAATAGGCACAGGGATACAGATTCATCTCGTGCAGGTCTTCAAAATTGTAGATGTTCGTCAGAATCCGGCGGGAAGCGGGATTGTGCTTTAAATCAAAAAGCACTCTGTCCACCTGATCGAAATCTCCCTCCGGATAGTGGTGCTTGATTCCCAGCTGGTAACCATAGGCTTTGCCGATGGTGCCGTCTTCGCCGGCCCACTCATCCCATACGTGGCTGCCCAGATCCGCAATGCGGTTGGATTTCTTCTGCCAAATCCACAGCATCTCGTCTATGGCGCTTTTCCAATAGGTGCGGCGCAGGGTCATAATGGGAAATTCCTCCGCCAGGTTATACCGGTTTACCACACCGAATTTCTTGATGGTGTGTGCCGGTGTGCCATCCTCCCAGTGGGGACGAACGATCTGGTCTTTGTCGGAAAATCCGTTTTCCAAAATATCCAGGCATGTCTGCTGGTAAAGTTCATCTGCTTTGCTCATAGGTCACCCTCCAAAATTTTTACGTCCCAGCCTTTCAGTTCCAGAGGCTCCCCTTCATCCAGGTGGATACCGGAGAACAGCTCGGTGCCTGTGGCCGGGCTGGAAATGACCCGGGAGGCAGGACTGTAGTGCAGCAGGAAGGTAAGCGGTTTGCCTTCCCGGCTGATTGCCCGCTTCTGCACCACCGGCCAGGAGGTTTCCGGCACGGGAATGTGCCACATGGCCAGCAGCCGCAACAAAATGGGCTCGAATCCTTCTTCGCTGTAGCAGCCAAAATAGGCGGCTTGTCCCTTGCCGAAGCGGCAGCAGGAGGCGGCAGGTACACCCCGCCAGGCGGGACTGTCGTAAATGGCCAGGCTCATGGCACCCCGCAGGTCCAGTAGCTCCATAAATCCGGATACTTCGGCCATATATTCCGGCAGGCAGGTTTCCTCCGGAACGGTAAAATCCTCGTAGCACATGCCGAAAACATCGGTCATGCCATAGGGCTGAATATCTTTGCGGATATTTCCCTGGCCATCGGCAAAGAAGCTGCGGAAAGTGGAAATCAGGTTGCCGCCTTCGGCTACAAAGTTCCGCAGAGCGGTGATCAGATCATCTTCCGCACTGTACAGGCAGGGCGTGACCACTAGGGCGTAATCGGAAAAGTCCCGGCAGGTATCCGGAAGCAAGTCTAGCTCGATATTCAGCCGGTAAAATCCATCGCAGATCCAGCGCAGATAGTCTGTGTAGGTTTTTCCACCCAGCTGGGGCATCAGCGCAGCGCTTTTTGGGCTGACGACAACCGCTGCCCGGCAGCATTTTTTCAGTCCGGACAGGTGGCGGCACAAAATCTGAAACTCCTGGCCGATCCGGCTTACTTCCCGGTAAGCTCTTCCCGGCAAACCGTCGTAGCCGACAACACCTTTCCGGTCGGAACCGGCCTGGGTATCGGAATGCCAGGTGCGGTAGCATATTCCACCTGCCCCGGAGGCAATGTGGTGGAAAGCCGAAAGCCGCAGCTGCCCGGGGTAGGGAAGTTCTCCCAGCTTGCCCTGGCACTGGGTTTCCAGTACGATATACGGCTCCTGACGTCCGGCTCTGGCCAGATCTCCCAGGAAGGTCAGATCAGAACCATTGTTTTTCAGCCCCGTTTTGTGATACAGGGTGCAGCCGACTGCGTTCCAGTTTTCGCTCCCAGGAAGGGCATCGGTGCATCGGCGGTTTTCCAGGCCGATTACGTAGCATTCCTGCCCCAGCAGCTGCTTAATCAGGTCGCACTGGTGCTGTGCCAGCACACCATTGTCGCATACCGCATCCACCTGGTAGCCGGTGACACAGGAAAAGGCACCGGTGACCTGGGTGAGACGCTGAATCAGACGGTCGTTGCTTTTACGAAAACCGGGGCTGTTCAGCGCTTCTCCTGCCAGCCATCCGGGACACTTGTCAGACGGCAGGGTGATCACAACGCTGAACCCCTTCTTTTGGCACAGACGCAGAAAATCATGGAGCCGGGAAAAGTCATACTGTCCCTGCTCCGGCTCCCAGAAAGGCCAGGATTTTTCCCCTACACGAAGGAAATTGATGCCTGCCTGCGCCATGTATTCCAGATCCCTGGGGATCTCCTCTTGTGTTACTGCTTCTATATAATAAGCTGTACCTAAGTACAAACCGGAATGCTCCATATCCTCAGCTCCCGCCAGATAAGAATTCATCGTACATTGTACCATAAAAATTCCTATATTTCTACCCTTTTCGAAAAATTAGTTGAAAAATGAAAATAGAAATGCCCGTGCCGCAACCTGTCCGGAAAAGACAGTATGTGGCACGGGCGGAAAGAACGGAAAATCAGGGCAGACCGTAGAAACGGCGGAAATACTCAAACCATTCCTGATAGCTTCCCTCCTGAGGCTGTTCGGAGGAATCTGTGGTGGTTTCTTCCTGGGGGCGTTCACCCAGAACGATGGGCAGCGACAGCTGCTGGCCACCACGGTATACGGTGATGGTAGTTTCGTCGCCGGCCTTGAAGTTGCGCAGGGCACGACTCAAATCATTAAAGCTCTGAATGGGATAGCTGCCCAGCTGGAGGATGATGTCTTTGGGCTGTACGCCGGCCTTTTGCGCTGCACCATCTTCTACGACGGAATCTACATAGGCACCCTTGGGGAGTCCGTAGGTTTCCACGGCTGCGGCCTCCACATCCATGCCCATGATGCCCAGATAGGCGGAGCTGATATAGCCCTGGCTTTGCAGATCGGCAATGCTGCTCTTGAGATCGTCAATCGGAATGGCAAAGCTGATGCCTTCAATCGAGGCACCGGAGGAAGAGGTTCCGGAATATTTTGCGGTGGTAATGCCCACAACCTCCCCGCGCATGTTAAACAGCGGGCCGCCGGAGTTGCCGGAATTGATGGCGGCATCGGTTTGCAGCATATTCACTACATTGTTGTCCGTGGTAACTTCCCGGTTTTTTCCGCTGATATAGCCTACGGTTTGGGTGGCTTCCAGAGCGCTCAGGGGGTTGCCGATGGCAACCACCATATCGCCGATGGCCAGCTGGGAGCTGCTGCCAAGGGTCACATAGGGAAGCCCCTGGGCATCCAGCTTCAGCAGCGCCATGTCGGCGGTGGAGTCGTGGCCGACAATCTGCGCCTCGTATTTGTCACCACTCTGGGTGATGACCGTGACACTGCTGGCATCTTCCACCACATGGTAGTTGGTCACCACATAGCCATCCTCTGTCAGAATAAAGCCGGAACCGGTTACGGTTCGGCGCACAGGTTGACCATTGACTGCGGCGGAACTGTCGCAGGTGATGCCTACAACACAGTCCACATTCTGGGCATACACCTGTGCGGGGGTCATGCTCTCGCCTGTGGGTACGGGGGTGGATACATTGCCGCCGGTACGGTCCAGGCTGTCCAGCTTGCTTTGCAGCGCATCGATACGCTGGTTCAGCAGAGCAATCTCCTGATTAGCCTGTACACGCTGCTGATGTGCCATCCAGGCACCGCCGGCTATGACGGCAGCCAGGCACAGCCCACCGGCAAGGGAAAGTACCAAGCGGCGGGGAAATGCCCGTCTCTTTTTCTCTTTGGCTGCCTCCGGGGTGTGGGTATCGTAGAACCCGGTATAGGGGGAGTTGGCATATGGAGAGCGGGGAGGATTGGCCGGGGTTGTGGCAGAGCAGTCCGGTGCCTGTGCAGATCCAGGCATTTCCTGGGATTCTTCACCGGTGGCGGCGGGTGCTGCCTCTTCCTGAAGCGGCTCGGTGGCTTCGCTGGGAATGCGGAATTCTGCGGGAGTAGAGTCCGGATTGTACTCCGGCTGCTCCGGTGTGGATGTAAATTCGTCAAAAGAACACATATGGTTAGCCTCCTGATATGTGGCGGAATGGGTATATTTCCATGAATATGCACTATCATACCTGTTTTCCTGCCATTCGTCAAGCAAAAGAGGAAAAGTTTGCCTCCCGGCGGCAATTTTCCGCCGGGAGAGGGGAAATTCACTTCTTCAGGAAGCTTTTGCAGTCGGTGCAGGCTTCAACAGTGGGGTCGCATTCATGGGTACCCACCAGAATGTGATCCAGGGAGCAATAGTTCTCACTCCCGCAGTGATTGGCGCACTGGGCAACGGTGCAGGCAATGCTCTTGTTGGCTCGGCAATTGCAACTCATAATTCAATTCCTCCTTCTGATGTGGGAATGCCTGTGCAGGCAATTCCGCCGGTAGTATGCCGCAGCCTGGGGAAAAGTATGCGCGCCTGTGAAAAAGGTATAAATATTCTCCGGAAGGCCATAATAGGAAAAAGCGCATTTTCGGATTTTCAAAAACAATATTTTTATACCGAATTTTCGCTTTTTACATTGACATTTTCCGCTGTGGACTATATAATATATGCGGAAAAACACGGCAAAGGGCGTGTTTGCCGCAGCTTCGTTTTTCCGAAGGAACATCCAAAGACAAAAGTCTTTTGAAAGAAAGGAAAATTGCCATGATTTATAGTGCAGAAGTACAGAATATGTGCTCCGTGGCTAAGGGTGCCTACCATGGTCCCGCTCCCATCCCCGAAGAGGGCAAGTGGGTTCAGGCTAAGGAGATCAAGGACATCAGCGGCTTCACCCACGGTATCGGCTGGTGTGCTCCCCAGCAGGGCGCCTGCAAGCTGACCCTGAACGTGAAGGAGGGCATCATTGAGGAGGCTCTGGTGGAAACCATCGGCTGCTCCGGCATGACTCACTCCGCCGCTATGGCCGCCGAAATTCTGATCGGTAAGACTCTGCTGGAGGCTCTGAATACCGACCTGGTTTGCGACGCCATCAATACTGCTATGCGGGAACTGTTCCTGCAGATCGTTTACGGCCGCAGCCAGTCTGCTTTCTCTGAGGGCGGTCTGGTAGTTGGCGCTTCTCTGGAAGACCTGGGCAAGGGTCTGCGCAGCCAGGTTGGCACCATGTTTGCCACCAAGGCAAAGGGCCCCCGTTACCTGGAAATGGCCGAAGGCTACGTTACCCGCGTCGCTCTGGACGAGGAGAACCTGATTATCGGCTATGAGTTTGTAAACCTGGGCAAGATGATGGACTTCATGAAGAAGGGCGACGATGCCAACACTGCCTATACCAAGGCAATGGGTCACTACGGCCGCTTCGACAATGCTCCTAAATACATCGATCCCCGTCACGAATAATAGGAGGACGAAACAATGGCTTTGTTTGAAAGTTACGAAAGAAGAATCGACAAGATCAATGGCGTCCTCGCACAGTACGGCCTGTCCTCCGTGGAAGAGTGCCGCGAGATCTGCCAGGCAAAGGGCTTCGATCCCTATGAGATCGTTAAGAACATTCAGCCCATCTGCTTTGAGAATGCTTGCTGGGCTTACACCGTCGGTGCTGCCATCGCTCTGAAGAAGGGCGTGAAGAACGCTGCGGAAGCTGCTGAAGCAATCGGCATCGGCCTGCAGGCTTTCTGCATCGAAGGTTCCGTTGCTGAGGATCGGAAGGTTGGCCTGGGCCACGGCAACCTGGGCGCTATGCTGCTGCGGGACGAGACCAAGTGCTTCGCATTCCTGGCCGGCCACGAGTCCTTTGCTGCTGCCGAAGGCGCTATCGGCATTGCCCGTTCTGCCAACAAGGCTCGTAAGGAGCCTCTGCGGGTTATCCTGAACGGCCTGGGCAAGGACGCTGCTCAGATCATTTCCCGGATCAACGGCTTCACCTATGTGCAGACCCAGTTCGACTACTACACCGGCGAGCTGAAGATCGTGAAGGAGTACAAGTACTCCGATGGTGAGCGTGCCGCTGTTCGCTGCTTCGGCTGTGACGATGTGCGTGAAGGCGTTGCCGTTATGCACCATGAGGGCGTGGACGTTTCCATCACTGGTAACTCCACCAACCCCACCCGTTTCCAGCACCCCGTTGCCGGCACTTACAAGAAGGAGTGCATCGAGCAGGGCAAGAAGTACTTCTCCGTTGCTTCCGGTGGCGGCACGGGCCGTACTCTGCACCCCGACAATATGGCCGCTGGCCCCGCTTCCTACGGCATGACCGATACCATGGGCCGCATGCACAGCGATGCTCAGTTCGCCGGCTCTTCCTCCGTTCCCGCTCACGTAGAGATGATGGGCTTCCTGGGCATGGGCAACAACCCCATGGTCGGCGCTACCGTTTCCGTGGCTGTTGCTGTTGAGGAATCCCTGAAGGGCTAATAGTTCTTCAAAATGTGGGAAAAACCCTGATTTTTAAGAAGCTTTTGGCACATTAAAACGGGGTTGGAAGTGTAGAAGATCAGGCCTTTCCTGCATTACTCCTGCACTGTCCCTATACCACACTCCTACACAATCAAACCCTCCGTAGTCCCAGGTCAACACTCGGGATTTACGGAGGGTTCTTTTTTCTGCGGACAGGGGAGCGCCTTTTTTATCGGCAAAATGGTGCTGGATTTCCTCGCAAAAAATACAGGGCTTATATTGGGGGAAACCAAATAAATAATAAGGAGAAACTTGCGTGGAGTATCAAAGCGTGGATGTATACAAGTATCTTGAAACCCTAAACGGACAAATAACGTTTCGCTATTGCGGGAAAAATTGCGGGATCGATCCTATTTCGCATACGGAGTACAACATGTGGTATGGCGAAGATTGCTACACGGCGGGATCTGTTCGGGAAGCGGTGTGCCTGCGTCTTTTTCGCGGAAAATCATTGAAAGAGATTCTGAATCAAATCAGAATTTTTGAATTTGAATGGAGCGGTGAGGGATGGAAAGGTAGGTGTGAATTGTGAAGGTGACAAAAAGGTTGCATTGCCCGGTGCGGCAGAGGGATGGGTCCTGGGATATTGTAATCAGGGAGATTGAGGAGGATGTGCCGGACAAAGGCCGCCACCATATAATCTGCAATAAATGCCCAAATGACAACTACCCGGAGTGCAGAAAAACATGCCATATTGAGAAAAACATCATTTCCAAAAACAAAATGGAAGCAAATGATGGTGTGGCTCTTTCGAATGAGCGAGCGTATAAAGAAGGGAAGCAAAATGAAGGTTAAATTCATGGCGGCGTGTCCGGTAAAACGTCCGGACGGAACCTGGGATGTGGTGACAAATGAAGTTGAGGAAGATGTTCCTGACAAAGGACGGCATCATGTAATCTGCAACAAGTGCCCGAATAACAACTACCCGGAATGCAGAAAAACATGCCCGGTTGAGAAAAATTATATATCAAAAGCATCCAATAGCGCAGGCGTTTTCCCTGCGGGAGAAGAAAAATAAGTGAAAGACGCCTGTTTCCCGGCTTGGAAAACAGGCGTCTTTTCGGTGAACTGTTTTTACTTTTGGGCGCGGCTGCCGAAGTTTACTACGGCGGTGTCGCCCTGCTGGTTGGAGCCGAACTCGTAGTCCTTGCCAGGCAGAATGGCGTTCATCACAATGCCTACAATGGCGGCAACGGCCAGGCCGGACATGCTCAGAGTGATGCTGCCCAGGGGGATGAGAATTGCGCCGTTGACGGAGTAGCTGATGCCTACAGCCAGACCCATGATCATGGCGGCGATGAGGACGTTGCGGCTCTTGGTGAAGTCTACTTGGTTTTCTACCACGTTGCGCACGCCAACAGCGGAAATCATGCCGTACAGCACCAGGCTGACACCACCCATGGTGGCAGCGGGCATGGCAACAATCAGAGCGGCGAACTTGGGGCAGAAGGACAGCACGATGGCAAATACGGCAGCCATACGGACTACCTTGGGGTCGTACACCTTGCTCAGCGCCAGCACACCGGTATTTTCACCGTAGGTGGTATTGGCGGGAGCACCGAACAGGGAAGCCAGAGTGGTGGCCAGACCGTCACCAACCAGCGTGCGGTGCAGACCGGGGTCTTCCACAAAGTTGCGGCCAACGGTGGAGGAAATGGCACAGATGTCGCCCACGTGCTCCATCATGGTTGCCAGGGAAATGGGCATAATGGTGACGATGGCGGTGATCAGCACGCCAGTGTCCAGATTTGCGCCGAAGATGGACAGCGCGGTTTTCTCCCAGACGATGGGCAGGCCAATCCAGTCGGCCTGGCTGACCAGAGCCACCAGATTCTCACGGGAAGCGGGATCAACGATCATGGAGAACAGATAGGAGCCGATGACACCAAGCAGGATCGGCACGATCTTTACCATGCCCTTGCCCCAGATGTTGCAGCCTACCACAATCAGGATGGCAACCAGTGCTACCAGCCAATTGCTGGCGCAGTTATTCACGGCGGAGCCGGACAGAGTCAGACCAATGCAGATGATGATGGGGCCGGTAACGATAGGGGGGAAGTAGCGCATAACGGTCTTGGCACCGAAGACTTTAAACAGCAGCGCCAGAACCAGGTATACCAGTCCGGCACAGGCAACACCGAAACATGCGTAGGGGAGAAGTGCGTTGTTCATTTCTCCGCCGAGTCCCCGGATGGCATTGTAGCCGCCGATAAAGGCAAAGGAAGAACCCAAAAATGCGGGGACTTTCCGGCCGGTGACCAAATGGAACAGCAGTGTGCCCAGTCCGGCAAAAAGCAGAGCATTGGCTACATCCAGTCCGGTCAGTGCGGGAACCAGGACAGTAGCGCCGAACATAGCGAACAGGTGCTGTACGCCCAGCAGCAGGCGCTTGGGTGTGGCCAGGGTGCTGGCATCGTATACAGCGTCGGTGGTTGTTTCAGGAGTTGCCATGAATCATACATCCTTTCTCTGAGAAGCCTTCTGAATAAAATGTTTTACTATAGAAAGCACTGGGTGGACGCAAAAAAAGAGAGCCTATAGAAATTTGCTTTCCATAAACTCCTTTCTGCGTGTCGTTCCGTAACAGTATAGCGTTCCGGGCGGGGAATTGCAAGGAGAAAAGAAGTATTTTGCGTACAAAATGTGAACAAAGAATAGAAACGCTTTTTGTTGAAAATGGATAATGTGGGGGAAATTGTTCGCTTTCTGCTGAAAAAGGGCGGTAGCAGACGACGGGGAAAGCGTAGAAATGCAAGAGAAAACCTGAAAACTGAAATTTTATTTTTGCCTGTTGCAAAAACCGAAAAAGAGAAACAAGACCGGAAAATGTGAAAAAGGAAAAAAGAGATGCTGAAAATGTAAAATAACCACGGAATTATCCCTGCGTAATTAGTGAAAACAACGAATAGAAATGGGATAAAAGCAAAAAAAGAGCGAATAATTCGGCCCTGAATACGCCAAGACCGAAAACAAATGTCCTTGCACGAAAAAATGATGCAATAAAGCTATTGAAAAAATGCAAAATGTGTGCTATGATACCACCATAAACAACGTGCGTCACCGTGACCGGGTGACATAGCCAAGAAGGAGGAACCACCATGAAAACACTGAAAAGACTTGTTACCTTCGCTTTGTCTGCTGCGCTGTGCCTGTCTCTGGCAGCCTGCGGCGGCACCTCTTCTGAAAAGATGACAATGGGCACCGGCGGCTCTGCCGGAACCTATTATGGCTACGGCGGCGTGCTGGGTCAGTATATTAAGAGCAAGGCGGGCATCGATGTGACCGTGGTGGCTACGGATGGCTCCAAAGCCAATATTCAGGGAATTCAGGCAGGGGATTACCAGTTGGGAACCGTTCAGTCTGATGTAATGGCGTATGCCTGGCAGGGTACCCGATCTTTTGAATCCACCGGCAAGGTGGAGGACTTCCGTGTAGTGGCCGGACTGTATGCGGAGTCTGTACAGTTGGTGACCATGGATCCCAGTATCCGCAGTGTAGAAGATTTGAAGGGCAGAAGCGTTTCTATCGGCGCTCCCGGATCCGGTGTATACTTCAACGCAATGGATGTTCTGAATGCTGCCGGCCTGACGGAAGCTGATGTAAAGGCACAGTACCAGAGTTTTGCCGATTCCACAGACGCATTGAAGGACGGCAAGATTGATGCGGCTTTTATTGTGGCGGGCGCGCCCACTCCGGCCATTACCGAGCTGTGTACCACCAATTCCGCTTATCTGGTGCCTATTGACGGCGCCGTGGCAGATGCCATGATGGCAAGCTGCCCCTTCTATACGAGCTATGTGATTCCCGCCGGTACCTATCCCGGCCAGGATGAGGATGTAACCACGGTAACAGTAAAGGCAACCCTGATCGTTTCCGCCAATGCTTCGGAAGATGCCGTCTACAACCTGACAAAGGCAATTTTTGACAATGCGGCGGATATTGCGAAAGAGAACGGCAAGGGTGCTGAGTTGAGCATTGAAAATGCTACCTCCGGCATGACGGCTCCCTTCCATACCGGTGCTGCCAAGTATTTTGCAGAAAAGGGCGTTACTGTAGAAGTGCAGTAACCCGCCGAACGGGTTGCCACAAGACGTTGCCGCCGTGTTAGCGCAAGGGCAGAGCGTTTTTTTGGCAACCCCCTTTTTAGAAAAGTCAGGAGGGAATCTCAATGAATCTGTTTCGTAAAAAAGAGCAGCCGCAGGAGCCGATGGATCTGGATGCGGTGATGAAGAAATATGATCGGGAATCCAATGTCCGTATCTGGGAGGGAAAACCCAGAATCGTTGTAAACTGCATTTTGGCATGCTTCTCCCTGTTCTGCCTGTATGTGACGCTGTTTGCCAGCTGGCTGGAAGAACTGCGGCTGACTACCTTTGTGGCATGGATCGTGTTCCTGGGGTTTCTGGTATTTCCCGCCAGAAAGAGCAATCAAAAAGTAAACCATATCCCATGGTATGATGTGGTCATGATGGTTTTGGGCAGCGGTGCGTTTCTGTATTATTCTGTGAACGCCATGTCCATCATCCAGCAGGGCAGCATTTTTGAAACCTACCAGATCATCATTGGTATTGTGGGTATTTTGGCGCTGGCGGAGGTTTGCCGCAGAAGCGTTGGCTTGCCGATTTTGATCGTAGCCGGGTGTTTCCTGGTATACGCACTGACATCGGGACTTTCCAACCCTTCCCTGTGGGGAAAGCTCAATTACTCTGTCCGCTATCTGTTTTATGGCAAGGAGGGCGTTCTCTCTACGCCAATCAACGTTTGCTCCAAGTTTATTGTTGTGTTCATCATCTTCGGTGCGTTTCTGGAGCGTACCGGTATTGCGGAGTATTTCATCCAGGTGTCCAATGCTTTGGTTGGCCGGTTCTCCGGCGGCCCGGCAAAGATCGCCGTGGTGGCCAGCGCACTGGAAGGTATGGTTTCCGGTTCTTCCGTGGCAAACACGGTGGGTTCCGGTGCAGTGACCATTCCTCTGATGAAGGATGCCGGATATGAGCCGGAGTTTGCCGCCGCTACGGAAGCGGCAGCCTCCACCGGTGGCCAGATTATGCCGCCTATTATGGGCGCTGCCGCCTTCCTGATGGCAGACTATGTAAACCTTCCCTACAGCCAAATTGCACTGAAGGCAATTCTGCCTGCAATCCTGTATTTTACCGGCGTATTTATCACCGTGCATCTGGAAGCCAAGCGGCTGGGTCTGCGGGGACTGTCCAAGGATCAGGTGCCTAAAATCGGCCCGATGCTGAAAAAGTGCTACCTGCTGCTGCCAATCGTGCTGCTGGTTTATCTGGTGAGCACCAGCCAGAAGAGCATTCAGTATGCGGCGGCGCTGGCTATTGTGGCGTGTATTGCGGTTACCCTTTTCAGCCGGGAAACCCGAATTACCCCCATGCGTCTTCTGGAGGCCCTGGCCGCCGGTGGACAGGGCTCCATCACGGTTGCCGCAGCCTGTGGCATTGCGGGCATCGTGGCGGGTACCATTACTATGACGGGTCTTGCCAATGTGATTATTAACGGCATCGTGGCTCTGGCGGGCAACAGCACCATCATTGCCTTGTTCCTGACCATGATTTGCTGCATCGTACTGGGCATGGGTGTGCCCACTACGGCGAACTACTGCATCATGGCTGCCACCTGCGCCCCAATTCTGGTGCGTATGGGGGTGCCGCTGGTAGCTGCCCACTTCTTTGTGTTCTATTTTGGCATTGTGGCAGACCTGACACCGCCGGTTGCTCTGGCGGCCTATGCCGGTGCGGCCATTGCCCAGGCCAATCCTATGAAGACGGCCTTGCAGGCCACAAAGCTGGCCATCGGTGCCTTCATTGTTCCTTACATTTTTGCCCTCAGTCCCTCCATGCTGCTGATTGATGCCACTGTGGTGGATGTGGTTCTGATTGTCATTACCTCCCTTCTGGGTATGGCCTCCGTCTCTGCGGCGCTGGAAGGCTACCTGTTTGGAAAGCTGAATTGGCTCCAGCGGGGAATGTGCCTGCTGGGCGGATTGCTGATGATTTATCCCGGCCTGGCTACAGACCTGGTGGGCTTTGCCCTTACAGCTGTGGCAGTGGGGATCCGGCTGATGGACAATAAAAAAGCCCAGGCGGCCAACGGTTGATTTCTTCTTTCTTCCATATATCGCAAATCCGCAGGAGCATGGCATGTTCCTGCGGATTTGCTTTTCTGTAATTTGCGCTATTGACAACCGGGCGGTGCTTGCGTATAATGAACGGGTAAACAGTATTTGTTTACGGATTGCATTTGAATAAGCTGCATGGCGTCCTCCATATGTTCTGTCCGTCTGCGGGCAGGTGCGAGAGATTAGGAAAACCGGTGAAAGTCCGGTGCATACACCCGTTGCTGTAAGTGCAGGAGTCTGTGTTCATGGCGTGAGCCGGTCACTGGGGAAACCTGGGAAGGCGGAATACAGGCGCAGGAAGCGTAATTCCCTATTGCACAAGCCAGAAGACCAGCCATGATCGAGACTTCAGTTCGTCCCTGCAATGGGGCGGAGGAGAGTATGGGGTAAGCGAGAAATACGGTCGCATTGGCACCACAAGGTGCCGGTGCGGCCTTTTTGTTTGCCCCGGATAGAAGCCGGATTATCCTCGGCTGCTCAGAATATCCCCCATTCTGAGATTGCCCGGCCGAGGATAGCCGGCTTGTTAATGGAAAAGAAGGAAAAGCGGAGGCATATATATGAAGAAAAAGACAGTGGCCAACCTGATTATGGTTGCGATTATTTTGATAATTGTGGCAGGAGGCTGTCTGCTGGCGCTCCACCTGAAAGGGGAGGTTGAAACAGGACTTGGTAGCCAATATCAGATTACGGCTATTCCCGGAAATCGCCTGGTTGAACCCGGTCAGGAGGAAAACACCTGTACCATTACCATCGTGTGTGATACCATCCTGGATAATCTGGACAGTCTGGAAGAAGCAAAGGCACCTTATATTCCTGCGGATGCGGTGATTTTGCCGGTGACCACGGTTTCCTTTGCACCGGGAGATACGGTGTTTGAGGTGCTGCAAAAGGTTTGTACCGCAGCGGATATTCAGCTGGAATTCAGCTGGACACCGCTGTACAACAGTTATTACATCGAAGGAATCAACCATCTGTATGAGTTTGACTGCGGCGTGGAATCCGGCTGGATGTATAAAGTAAACGACTGGTTCCCCAACTACGGCTGCTCTGCCTACACGTTGCAAGGGGGCGAGGAGATCGTATGGTGTTATACCTGTGTCGGCCTGGGCGCCGATGTGGGAGAAACCTGGATGGGCGAAAGCGAATAACTCCCGGGATAGACAGAAAGGAGATTTCTTATGGCACATTTTCAAATTGAGGATTTAACATTTTCCTATTCTACCAATAAGCAGAAGCATTCTCTGGAACATATCCACCTGGAAATCCAGCGAGGGGAGTTTCTTGTTCTGTGCGGCCGGTCCGGCAGCGGAAAAAGCACCCTCTTGCGGCACCTGAAAACTGTGCTTACGCCCAATGGAAACTGCACAGGAGAGGTGTATTTCAATGAAGTGCCTCTGAAAGAGGTATCCGACCGGGATCAGGCGGAGAAAATCGGATTTGTAATGCAGAATCCGGATGACCAGATTGTGACGGACAAGGTTTGGCATGAGTTGGCTTTCGGCCTGGAAAGTCTGGGTTGCGACCAGAAGACCATGCGTGCCCGGGTGGCGGAAATGGCCTGTTATTTTGGCATTCAGGACTGGTTCCATCGGGATGTGGCAACATTGTCCGGCGGGCAGAAGCAGCTGCTAAATCTGGCATCGATTATGGCGATGCAGCCGGAGGTACTGATTCTGGACGAGCCCACCAGCCAGCTGGATCCCATTGCTGCCAGCGACTTTTTGAATACCGTGCGCAAAATCAATACGGAATTGGGAACGACTGTCATCATCACAGAGCACCGCCTGGAGGATATTTACCCTTATGCGGATCGTGCGGTGGTGATGGAGCAGGGGAAGATTATAGCCGATGACATCCCGGCACAGGTCGGCCAGCTGCTTTATCAGCAGGATAGTCCCATGTTTGCCGCCATGCCCACACCGGTGCGGGTGTTTTACGGAGCCGGTGGCACCGGTGTCAGCCCCCTGACGGTACGCCAGGGAAGAGGCTGGCTGAGCAAAGAGTTCCCGGAGAAGCCCAGGGTGGCGGCTATGCCTGCCCCGCAGTTGCCGGAGACGGAGCAGGAGCTTGCGCTGGAAATCAAGGAACTGTGGTTCCGCTACGAGCGGGACAGTGCGGATATTCTCCGTGGTGTGTCGGCTCGGGTGCCGAAGGGAAGCCTATATGCTATTCTGGGCGGCAATGGCGCGGGAAAATCCACCACGTTAAAGTCTGTTGCCGGTATTTGCAAGCCCTATCGTGGAAAAGTCAAACTTTTTGGAAAGCCTGTGGATAAATATAAGGGAAGGGAACTGTTCCAGGGCATGCTGGCCATGCTTCCCCAGGACCCCAAGAGCCTGTTTGTAAAGAAAACCGTCCGGGAAGATTTGGAGGAAATGACCCACGACCGGGACGAGGTTGCCCGGGTTGCGCAACTGTGCCAGGTGAGCCATCTGCTTTCCTCCCATCCCTACGATTTGTCCGGCGGTGAGCAGCAGCGGGCGGCAATGGCCAAAGTGCTGCTTACCAAGCCGAAGATTTTGTTGCTGGATGAACCGACAAAGGGTATCGACAGCTTTTTCAAAGAGACCTTTGCGGAAATTTTGAAGGATTTGCAGAGCCAGGGAATCACCATTGTGATGGTTTCCCACGATGTGGAATTCTGCGCCCGATATGCCGATCAGGTGGCCATGTTCTTTGATGGTCAGATTCTGACAACGGATACGCCCAGAAGATTTTTCGGAAGCAACAGCTTCTATACTACCGCTGCCCACCGTATGAGCCGGCATGTGTTCTCTATGGCGGTGACGGCAGAGGATGTGGTTGAGCTGTACAGGGAGAACAAGGAGGCGCTGGCATGAAGAGGAAGCGGTCTCATGTGGTGATGCTGCTGGTGTTTTTGCTGGTCATTCCTTTTACGCTGTATTTTGGCAGCCGCCTGTCCGGCCGGGCATACTATTTCACCAGCACTTTGGTGATTATCGAGGTTTTGATTCCTTTCCTGCTGGCCTTTGAAGACCGGAAACCACAGGCACGGGAACTGGTGGTTATCGCGGTGCTGTCCGCCCTGGCGGTGGCGGCCCGGGTTGTGATCCCAGTGCCGAATTTTAAAGCGATTTTTGCCATTATTATGCTTTCCGGCATCGCTTTTGGGGCGGAAGCGGGTTTTTTGGTAGGGGCAATTTCTGCTTTTGCCAGTAACTTCTTCTATGGCCAGGGTGCATATACCCCCTGGCAGATGTTTGCCTATGGGGCAGGAGGCATGCTTGCGGGCTTTCTGTTTGCCAAGGGTCGGCTGCCCAGACGGCCGACGGTTATGGCAGCCTTTGGCTTTGTAACGGTGCTGCTGTTTGTAGGGCCTTTGCTGGATACCTGCTCTGTCTTTTTGACTCTGGCAACGCCCAGCCCGGCAACGGCCTGGCCCCTGTATGTATCCGGCTTCCCGGTGAATCTGAGCCAGGGGCTGTGCACGGCAATCACCATGTTCCTGTTCGGTAATCCTTTGCTGGAAAAGCTGGACAGAGTCAAGCTCCAGTATGGCATGGGGGAGGAAACCGATGGGCTTTGAAAGCTGCCATCCGGCGGTGAATTTCCTGTTTTTTGCCGCGGTGCTCTACGGGAGTGCGTCCTTTACCCATCCGGTGTTTTTGGCAGTGGGTTTTGCCTGCGCGTTTGCCTATGGGGTAAAGCGGGCAGGCGCCCGCCGGGGACTGATCCAGCTTGGCATGGTGCCTCTGGCGCTGCTGTTTGCCTGTTACTATGCCAGCTATCACCATTTTGGTGTGACGGTTTTGAAGCAGAATTTCATTGGGAACAATATGACGCTGGAAAGCTTTGCCTATGGCCTGATGACGGGTCTGCGGGGGGTTACGGTGTGCATGTGGCTGGGATGTCTGTTTTCTGTGGTCACCAGCGATAAGGTGGTGTACCTGCTGGGGCGGATCAGTCCGCTGCTCAGCCTGGGGGTAACGATTCTGCTGCGGTTGTTTCCCAGAATTCGTCTGGAAGGCCACAGGATTCATATGGCACGCAAGGGTATCGGCCGGGGGATGAACCAGGGAAATGTGCTACAGCGGGTGAAAAACGCACTGGCGATTTTTTCTATGCTCATTACCTGGATTATTCAGGCGTTGGCGCTGGAAGCGGATTCCATGCGCAGCCGTGGCGCGCTTTTGCGGGGGCGGAAAGCGTTCTCCATTTACCGGTTTGATAACCGGGATCGGGGCTTTGTGATTCTTCTGTTTCTGTGCATCACGCTGACGGCCATGGGTGCAATATTGGGAGCTACGGAGATGTTTTACAATCCCCGGATTATTTGGAAGCATGTGGATGGTGTGAGTATTTGTACGGTTCTTGGCTATGGCATGCTGTGCCTGCTCCCCCCGGCGCTGGAACTGTGGACACAGTGGCGGTTTGCGCAGGCAAGAAAGGCTATGCTCCGGGAAAAATAAAAAGCCAACACTTAGAGCCGGATGCCCCAAACAAGGCTCGGCCAAAAGAATGAATTCAGCAAACGGTGTGACTTCGGTTGCGCCGTTTGTTTGGTTAGAAAACAAGTGCTGCTGTACAAGAGATGACTGTACAGAAAATGATAGAAAAATGTGCGAACGTAACCCGGGCATTTACAGTGCCCGGGCGGTTCAATCTTGCAAGGATTATCTGCCTGTTGTCCGTTCCTTGATAATTTCATCCTTGTGGGCGTTCGGTTGACGAGGCTCGTCTCTCAATTTTTGGATTTGTAAAAGTACACCCTTACAAATTCGGTGCATGATTCCTTTCTCCTGTATTTTCAAATTTTCTCGCTTTTCCGTAGAAGGTGCCTGCGGGCATGTTGCAGGCTTTTGCTGCTTGTTTCAGGGTTATGTTTTTGCTGCGCCATGCCCGGTGAATTTCACGGAAATTATCCGGCAGGGGAAGAGGTGGTCTGCCGAATGTTACCCCCTTGGCTTTTGCTGCCGCAATTCCTTCTGCCTGCCGCTGGCGGATATTCGTGCGTTCGTTTTCTGCAACAAAGGACAGTACTTGCAGTACAATGTCCGAAAGAAATGTCCCCATCAGGTCTTTGCCCCGGCGGGTATCCAGCAGGGGCATATCCAAGACCACAATATCAATTCCCTTTTCCTTGGTCAGCAGCCGCCATTGCTGCTGAATTTCTTCATAATTTCGCCCAAGGCGGTCTATGCTTTTGATATAGAGCAAGTCGTCTTTTTTCAGCTTCCGCAGCAGCTTTTTGTACTGGGGGCGGTTAAAATCCTTGCCGGATTGCTTGTCCGGATAGATGTTCCTCTCCGGCACACCGGCATCCTTTAGCGCAATCAGCTGCCGATCTTCATTCTGGTCCCGGCTGCTGACACGAATGTACCCGTAAATTTTCAATCTGTTTCCTCCTGTGATTTGTTGTTTTATGGGCATCCACCTTTCTGAACAGTTTATTTTATAATGAGGTGCGTGGTTTTCTACCGGCTTTTTTCGCAGAAAAAAGTATTTTCTGTCTGGGTATGTGCCGGACAGAAAATACTTGAAATACGGGATGACTTATCCATGATTCCATTCCTGCCACAGTGTCACACAGGCATGAACGCCCAGCGTGTCCACCTGGCGGCACAGTGCCGCGGCATCCTCCCGGGTGCGCCACAGGGTAAAGCTTGCTTTCCCGGGCTGCAAGGAGACGGTGTAGTGGCAGAAAAGTGCGGTATCCTGCAATCCCTCTTTTTCAGGGATCTGGGTGGGAGAGATCTGGCAGCCGGAGGCGGTGAGACACAATTCCGTGGGGGAGGGGGAGATGTCCAGGAAAATGCCGGTGCCCTGCCAGGGAGCCAGCGCCTGAGCCGGGAGGGTATCCGGAGAGATGGGTGGTAAAAATACGAAGCCTTCTCCCTGAAAGAACTCAGGTGGGACGGCCAGAGGACAGGCGGCAACCTGGCGAAGACTCCGAAGAAAATCCAGGATTGGCGGGGTGGGATCTTGCTGGAAATCCAGGAGTATTCCTGTTGTCTGGGAGCCCAGAAGAGGTGTCAGCTGCCGGAGGGCATTCGTGGCTGTGTCAGCACTGCAAGGGTGCCGGTCGATCAAAACAGGCAATGTTTCCGGCGTGAACGTGGGGGGAAGGGAGAAACCCGGGGCGAAAATATCCAGCAGCACTGCCGCTTTTTCACCGGGACAAACAGGGGTACCGCTGGGCACTGCGTAGTAAAAATCCATAGACAAACCCACCTCTGCGTGGTATAATAATTCCTAGTCAAGGAAGGACGGATCCTCCTTGTAGCCTATGAAAAAGGAGAATACATTATGTCCCTGTCCTTACTGCCCCGGTATTGCACCCAGGCGCTGACGGATCTGACTCCGGAAAAACTGCAGCGTGCGGGCATCCGGTTGCTGATGATGGATTTCGACAATACCATCGTTCCCTATACCACCGATGTGCCGACGGAGCAGATGCGGCTCTGGTTGGAGCGGATGCAAGCCTCCCCAGTGAAGATCGCCATTGTGTCCAACAGCAAGAACAGCCGTCTGGTTCACTTCTGCGAAAAATACGGCCTGGAATACACCATGCGGGCACATAAGCCATCCCCCAAGGGGCTGCATGCGTGCATGGAGACGCTGGGCTTCCGGCCGGAGGAATCGGCTATTGTCGGGGATCAGATCTTTACGGATACGCTGGCCGGAAACCTGGCGGGGGTTGCCCCCATTTTGGTCAAGGCCATTGATAATCATACCATTTGGCTGAAAGCAAGGCACGTGCTGGAGCTGCCCTTTGTTTTCGCTGCGAGAAAAAGGAGATTGGAAATATGAAAAATCTGGAAAAATTCCTGTCCATTCTGGATGGCGAGGTGGATGGCCTGCTGCTTACCTCCCGCTACAGCCGCCACTACGGCGCCGAATTCGACATTGCCGAGGGTATGGCCATTGTGACCAAGAAGGGCTGCCGTTACTTTACAGACAGCCGCTATATTGAATCCGCCCAGGCAGGCATCCGTGGATTTGAAGTACTGGATGTTGCCAAGGGTAGAAACTATGCCGCATGCCTCAATGCTGCCATTGCGGATTTCGGCGTGACCGCCCTGGGCTATGAAGAGAACTATCTGACCGTTGCGGAGTTTACCGGACTGGAAAAGAGCCTGAATGCCAAGCTGGTTCCCTATAACGCCAAGATCAATGGCTTCCGTGGCGTGAAGGAGGACTGGGAGCTGGATCTGATGCGCCAGGCGCAGAAGATTGCGGACAAGGCTTTCATGGAAACCCTGCCCTGCATCAAAGCCGGTATGACTGAGCTGGAGCTGCAGGCAGAGCTGATTTACCGTATGTATAAGAACGGCGCACAGGGGCTGTCCTTCGATCCCATTGTCGTCTCCGGACCCAATACCAGCATGCCCCATGGCGTAGCCGGTGAGCGGGTGATTCAGGAGGGAGACTTTGTGACCATGGACTTCGGCGTGCTGTACCATGGCTACTGTTCCGATACCACCCGTACCGTGGCAGTGGGTTATGCTACCGAAGAGATGAAGAAGGTGTACTATACCGTTCTGGAAGCCCAGAAGGCCGGTATCGCCATCACCAAGGCCGGTGCGACCGGTGCTGAAATTGATGGCGCTGCCCGGAAGGTCATTGCGGATGCGGGCTATGGTGAATATTTTGGCCACGGCTATGGCCACAGCCTGGGCTTGGAAATTCACGAGGCTCCCAATGTAAGCCCCAGAAATACGGAGCCCCTGCCTGCAGGAGCCGTATGCTCCGCAGAACCCGGCATCTATCTGCCCGGTAAATTCGGTGTGCGCATTGAGGATGTGACGATTATCGGCGAGGATGGCTGCGAAGATATAACCAATATGCCCAAAGATTTGCTGATTGTATAAAAAATTTCATTTTCCCCCTTGCAAAAGCGCAGATTATAGGGTAAACTAACAAAGTTAAGGATATAGAATAGTATCCCCCAAAAGGGAACATACATTAGGAGGATAAAACCAATGATTTCTGCAAGTGATTTTAGAAACGGCGTCACCTTCGAGATGGACGGCAAGGTTATGCAGGTCGTCGAATTCCAGCACGTTAAGCCTGGCAAGGGTGCTGCTTTCGTGCGCGTTAAGATGAAGAACGTGATCACCGGCGGCGTGACCGAAACCAGCTTCAACCCCTCTGCCAAGTACCCCACCGCTTACATTGAGCGCAAGAAGATGGAGTACTCCTACAACGATGGCAACCTGTACTACTTCATGGATGCCGAGACCTACGAGCTGGAGCCCATCGATGGCAGCGTGCTGGATGATTCCTTCAAGTTCGTGAAGGAAAACGATACCTGCACCATCATGAGCTACAAGGGCAATGTTTTCGGCGTGGAAGCCCCCAACTTTGCTGACCTGGTGGTTACCAAGACCGAGCCCGGTTTCGCTGGCAACACCGCTACCAACGTGACCAAGCCCGCTACTGTTGAGACCGGCGCTGAGATCAAGGTGCCTCTGTTTATCAACGAGGGCGATAAGATCCAGATCGATACCCGCACTGGCGAGTACCTGGGTCGTTCCAAGGCTTAATTTTATTATAACGCAGCCGTAAGGCAAAGGAGGAAAACCTTATGACCATTTCTGAAAAGTCTGCCTATCTGAAGGGGCTGATGGATGGCCTGAAGCTGGACACTGAGACCAACGAGGGCAAAATGATTTCTGCCATTGTGGATTTGCTTGGGGATATGTCCAAGCGCATGGTGGACATTGAGGATACCACCATCGCCATCTCCGACGAGCTGGACGAGATCGAAGAGGATCTGGACGCCATCGAAGACTTC
>CAZCRO010000008.1:0-40896 GCA_964501115.1 uncultured Oscillospiraceae bacterium | reverse complement strand
TTTGTCAAGCACTTTTTAACAAATTTTGACATTTATTTTTGGTTATTCTGCTGGCACACATTTGTCCGCGCAGAAAAGCTTTTTATCCTCTTTCTGCAATACTTCTCCTTTAGAAATTAAAAGCATACCCTCCGGCACTGTCGCTTCGGAGGGTATGCTTCAAGTCGTTCATTTTATAAATATCAGTTTCCCTGCTCCCTGGGAAAAATCAGGGTTACTTTAAACAGATCTCCATCTACCAGAAGTTCCAGCGTGCCGTGTTGGAGTTCCATCATACTTTGGGCTATATTCAGTCCCAATCCGCTGCCCTCCTGATTGCGGGAGGCCTCTCCCCGGACGAAACGCTCCATCAGTTCTTCGGCGCTGACATTCAGAGGATCCCGGGAGATATTTTTGAAAGATACACACAGCTTATCTTCCAGAGGAATCATGTCGATATACAATCTGGTGCCAGGCTGGGCATACTTGGAGGCATTGCTCAAGAGATTGCTCATGGCACGCCAGGTCAGCTTTCCATCTGCCCGGATGAGCATGGGGTCCTGAGGCTGGCGGAACATAGGGGTAAGCTGGGCGGCAGCAAGCTTGTCCGTAAACTCACCCAATGCCTGATTGACCGTCTCTACCGCATCCATGGTTTGCAGTTCCACACTGATATTGCCCGTAGATGCCTTGCTCAATTCCAGCAGGTCATCGATCAGGCGTTTCAGCCGATTGGACTGCCGGGAAAGCACCTCCAGATAAACCTTCGTATCTTCCTGCTGATGGGGCTTTTGCAGCAGATCCACGTAATTGATGATGGAGGTAAGAGGGGTTTTAATATCATGGGTTACGTTGGTAATCAGTTCCGTACGCATCCGCTCGGAGCGCATTTGCTTCTGGGAAACCAGCACGACCACATCAGAAAGCCCGTTGAGTTCCCGGGCAAAGTCCCGGAAGGCACCCAGCATGATTTTTTCGTCTACTTTGATTTCCAGGTCTCCGGCCCGCATGCGTTGAGCCGCCTGCAACAGAGTTCCGAACACACTGGCTCCATACAGTATGGCGCAGATTCCAGCTGCTACTCCGGTAAGAAGCATCAGCTCGCTGCGGCTAAGTGCCGCCACCAAAATCCATACTCCCAGGATGCCTCCCACCAGGAGCCACTGCCACACCAGCGGAAGCAACGCATACAACTGTGCCGTTTTCCCCGCAAAGAAGTGCCAAATACGTCCCAGAACGTCCCAGATACCCTGCCAGAGCTTCCCGAGGATCATCCACCCCCAGTTCCACAGCGTACTGATCTGCCGCCAGCACCAGCAGAAAATTGCAGTACTGTTATGAATCAGCCAAAGAATCCCTTTCCAGAAAAGGCAGAGCAGCTTCCAGCAGAAGGAGGTACACCACCCCACCAGGCTGTGATGCCACCAATACCTACCTTTTGTTTTGAACTGGGCGGCGCAGGCAAAGCAGAAGCCTACAAAGGCCAGGCAACAGATATATCCGCCATACACCAGTGCTATCTGCATTCTCTTTTCCAAAAAGGTCTCCAGCCACTCTGTTACCACAAGGAGATAAACAATTGCCAGACAGGCCACTCCGGCAGCGTATACATCCAAGCTCAGGCAATTCAGGCCGTGGGGCCTGATCTCCTCGCTTCCCGGGGTTTTGCCTGCCGCAGTACACAGGTATACCGCAAGGATCGCAAACAGCAGCAAACTCACGCCCAAGGCCATGGTGAATCTCTCCTGATTCCTTAAAATCGTTGTCAGAAGATCCCAAGTTTCTTCGTTTTGCAGGTGAATATTGGCGATTTGCAGTGTCAAACTGTACACATTTTCCGCATCTACCTGCTCTACAGCCGCAAGCATTTCCTGTCCATTTTTGTCCGTGTAATACACCGTTTTATAGCTGACAGCATCATTTTGCGCGGCTGCTTCCTCTACATTCTGTGTTGCCTGTGCCGTTCCTGAAGCTGTATCGCCGTCCTCGGCACGCTCCTGTGCCTCATAAGATTCCCAGGTTTCCTCCTCGGTCGGCGCTGCTTCCGTTGGCACAGCATCCAGAGCTTTTTTCATAGCCTCCTGTGCAGAGAGTCCATCGGCAACTTTTGCAGGGCCATACACCAGTTTTTCGAAGGTATTGTAGCCGGTATACTCTATATTCATTGCAGGGGACACAGTTTGGGCGGACGCATACAACACGTCTCCGGAAGCGTCCCGAATCTGGAAGCTGTAATCTTTGCCCTCTGTCCATGCATCCCAGCGGAAAGTTGTTTCATATAACGTTTCTGCCAGCTCCGCATCACAGCCGCCCAGCTCCCGCGCCAATACACGCTGCGTCAAACAATACGCCTGGTAATGATACCGGGAAGACTCGCTTTCACGGCGCAAATCTTCCACCGTATCCCCTTCGCCAATGTCTGTGGCAACGATAACGGCCAGGCCTGCCGCACTGACCAGCGCACACAGAAGACACGCGGCACAGAGCATAAGCGCCAGAAACTTAAAAACCACATGGTTTTTCATCTTCTCTCCCCTTCCAGCTTATAGCCCTGTCCCCACATGACTTTCAGGTACCGGGGTTCAGAAGGATTAATTTCAATTTTCTCACGCAGGTGCCGGATGTGTACCGCCACGGAGCCTTCACTTCCCAGAGCCGCTTCCTGCCAAACAGCCTCGTACAGAGCCTTTGTAGAATACACTTTTCCCGGGTTTGTCATCAGCAGATGTAATATAGAATACTCCGTAGGAGTCAGATTCACAGGCTCCCCTTCTACGGTGACGGTTTTTGTACGGTCGTCCATGAAAATACCGCCAATGGTCAAATTCTCCGTCTCCTCTGCATGGCTGCCCAGGCGAGCATACCGGCGCAGCTGGGAACGGATCCGTGCCAACACCTCTACCGGCACAAAGGGCTTGGTAATATAATCATCCGCACCTACATTCAGTCCCAGCACCTTATCCTCTGTTTCGGACTTGGCGGTAAGCAGAATGATGGGTACGTTGGAAAATTCCCGGATTTTCGCCGTTGCCGTCACGCCGTCCATCACCGGCATCATAACATCCAGCAGAACAAGATGAATCTGCTTCTCCTTCACAATTTCCACTGCCTGGGCACCATTGCAGGCCTCATACAGTTCGTAGCCCTCCGGCGCCAGATAAATCTTCAAGGCATTGACAATGTCCGGCTGATCATCACAAATTAAAATTCGATACATACAATCTTCCTCCCATCGTTTTCTGGAACTATTATAGCAAACCAATTCTTAACATGAAAGGGGGAGAATGTTTAAGAACTCTTTAAAAATTCTCCAATTTAAAAACCACCGCCGGTGGGATTGCCACACTCGGCTCCCGGCAGTGGTTTTTGTGAATTATAAAGACAAATATATTTTTTCCATCTGTTCCGCAATGGTATCCAGGCTGTATGCCTGCATTTTTTTCCTTGCGGCGTTTCCCAGCTCTTTCCGAAGCTCTGCAGAGGAAGCCAACTTCTCTATGGACTGCGCAATGGCTTTGGAATCCAAAGGTGTATGCAAGCCCTCCACGCCATCGGAAATCAAATCCACATTCCCACGAATGGGACTGACAATGGCAGGCAAGCCGCAGCTCATCGCCTCCATCAGAGACAATGACAATCCTTCCCGGAAAGAGACGAACAGGAACCCGTCCGCAGCCCGGTACAAATCCGGCACATCCTGACGGTAACCCAAAAACTGCACCCGATCTTCCAGCCCCAGTGCCCTGCACTGCGCCCGATTCTGCTCCAGAAGTTTTCCCCGGCCAACGCACAGCAGCTTTACATGCCGATCCGGTATTTGTGCCAGCGCCTGGAGCATCATGGCATGATTTTTATTTTGGGTCATCTCCGCCACAGACAGAAGGACAAAATCTTCTTCTCCCAGTCCAAGAGCTTCCCGCATCTGCTCCCGGGAAGTGACACTCTTACGGAATCTTTCCGTATCCACCCCCACGCCACGCACATACTCTATGCGCCTGGCATGCAAATGCTTCCGGGCAAAACGATAATCCTCCTGATTGATGGTAATCAGCACATCGGTAAAGAACGCACTGATCCACTCCGCAGGAAAAAACAGGAGCCAATTTAACAATGGCGCTCCCTTATAGAAATGGAAGCCATGGGCAGTATACACCACTTTGGTGCCCCGCTTTCCGGTGCCTATTGCCGCCATTCTGGTCAGGAAAGCAGCCACGGGCGTATGGCAATGAATCACATCATAGTTTTCTTTCTGAATCAGCCGCCGCAAAGCGAAGAACGCCCGGAAATTGCCTGGTGCCAAGGGAGAACGGCCAAAACACACAGGCACGTACCGATCGCAGTAAGGAATGCGGCAGTCCTCCGGATTTTCATAATCATTTTTTGCGGCAACGGCTGTTTCCCAGCCCAACTGCTTCAGCATTTTCAGATAGGGAATATGAAATTGCATAATATGTGTTTTGACCACAGTAGCCACAAACAGAATTTTCTTTTGTGTCATATGCCCCTCCTTATATAAGAACCTTTCGCTTGCGAATACGCAGCAGTTCCCAAATGCCAATCAATGCCCCAAGCCCCCAGCGGATAAGCCAGGCATCCGGCATCAGGAAGCTGAGCACCAGAACCGTCAAAAAGCACAGGCCATATTTCCCCCACAGGCCAATGCCAAAGGGATACTCCTGTTTGCCCAGAATATAGCGGGTATAGACATAGTGCAGCACCAGCTGAAAACAATGAGACACTACGGTTGCCACCGCCGCGCCCAGCATGCCCATACGCAGAATCAGCACATAATTCAGCCCTGCGTTGATTACCGACGAAAGGATCGTGGCAAAAGCCACAACCTTCACCTTCTTATGGTAATACTCGTAATTTACCGGGAAGGTACACAAGAAGTTGATATAATGGCTGGTCACAAACAGCGGGATCAGTCCGGTCCCCCTGTGGAATGCCTCCCCGCCATACAGGGTAAACACTTCCGGGCTGAGCAGCATAAACCCAACGCTGAGCACGGTAAACAGCTCCAGGTAATTCCGGCTTTGCTGCATCACCGCCTGGGTACGCCCCTGCTTGGTGTCCTCAAAATAGAAAGGCACCCAGGTATTGTTCAGCGCTCCGAAAATTGTGAACAGAATGGTTCCGAATTGGTAGGCCAGGCTGTAAACCCCGCTGACTGCATCCCCCTGCATCTGGTAGAGCATAACCGTATCGATATGTCCCAGAAGCAGATCAGCCAGATTATAAAACACATAGGGGATGGCAAGGGCAAAACAGAACTTCCAATACCGGCTGTTGTAAAATACCCTTCCCTTTGCCAGAATATAGATGCACAGTCCCAGCCCCAGGAAGCCATATACCGCCGCAATGGCCACAATACGTCCGTAATAATTATACGCCTTGGGCATTTGCAGCACCAGCACCAGCGACAGCAACAACGTACTCAAACTGGTTCCCACAGACAGCAGCATATTCCGCCCTGCCTTCATCTCATAGGTCAGCTTGGTATTCATAAAATTAACGCCAAAGGTTCCAAATGCCTGGAACAGCACCAAAAGGATGAAGAATTTGGAATATTGCAGTGCCTGGGAAATCGGCTCCAAAAAAGCCAGGACGATACCGCTGACCACCAGAAACACCAGAATAGACATGCTCATGGCGCTGGACTGATAGGCAGCCTGCTCCTGCTGGGGATATTCCACCCGGGCATTGACCAGGGTGCCCTGGGTTTGCAGCGTTGCGGCAATTGCCAGTACACTCACCCAGATATTGTAATTGGAAAGGGTTCCGTAGCCTCCGGCTCCCAACAAGCGGGAAAACAGTGGCGCTACAAATACGGAAATGCCATACAGCAGGCAGGTGCTGAGGATATTAAAAAAAGTAACTCGATTTCGTTTTTTCATAATTTCTCGGTTTCATTTTTCTGCCCGGCAGAACCGGACAGCGGAGTGCTTATCCTTTCCGTATACAGTACAGCTTCCACGCAATGCCATACAGCCCAAGCACCAGGAGCAAGGCATGCTGCTTTTCCTTCCCGGAAAACATGCCGCTTTGGAGTATAAAACCCGTTCCCTTTCTCAATTCCCGCTTACACGCTGCGTATTGCTGGCGAAGCACCTGTTTCTGCCCTGTCAGAATGCACAGCTGCATGGGATGCACAAGCGAACGTACCCGCAAATATCTGGCCTGGGGCAAAAGAGACGGATGATTTTCCCGAATATCCCGGCAAATTTGCTGGGTATGGGCAGCAAAATGGAAGCTCTTTTCTGAAGCAGGTGCCGTTGTGATGGAACCGGAACGGTGGCAATAGTTATAAATCGGCACCGGCAGCGCAACCACCCGGTTTGCCCGGAGACAAAGCCGATAGGTCGTAGGTACATCCTCACAAATCTTTCCCAGGGGATAGCGGATCCCCTGAAACAGCGTTCTGCGATACAGCTTATCCCAGGCCGCACTGTCCACATTGTCCCAAGTGAAGATCCGGCCAACTGCCTCTTCCCCGGACAGCGCCTCCTCCCGCTTTGGACACAGCCCTAACGTTTTTTCTGCTGTATCACCATCTACATCGTAGCGCCCGGCATATACAAGATCCGCATCCCATTTCCGGGCGCAGCCCAGCATTTCCCGGTAAGCATTGGGCTGGAGATAATCATCGCTGTCTACAAAGGCCACATATTCCCGGTCGGCCACATCCAGACCGGCATTGCGGGCACTGCTCAGTCCTCCGTTTGCCTTGTGTATCACCTGCACCCGGCTGTCCTGACAGGCATAACGATCGCAGATTACCCCGGAGCCATCCGTAGAACCATCATCCACCAGCAGAATCTGAGTAGCCTCCGGCTGTGCCAGGACACTGTCCAGGCAGCGAACCAGGAAGGACTCCACATTATATACAGGGATGATGACTGAAATCATACCGTTTCCTCCTTTGGATTCTCTGCCAGGCGGGCATATATTGCCTCCAGAGTGGATAGATTGCTTTGAGGATCATGGGTCTGCAGGGCATGCTCCCGGGCCGCCTGACCCAGGGAGGCCGCTTGGTCTTCCATCCGGAAAATACGGCAGATGGAATCTGCCAGCATATACGGAGCGGTAGAGGGATAGACATATCCCTCCCGGCCGGAACGGAGCATGGTTGTCACACCGCCCACATCCGCCGCCACACAGGGCAGCCCCAGCAGCATCGCCTCTCCCAGGGAATTGGGAGAATTCTCTATGGTAGAGGGCAGCACAAACACATGGCTGTCCAAAAACGCCTGCTGCATTTTTTCCGGAGACAGGTGGCCCAGAAATTCTATTTTTTCTGCCACACCGTACTTTTTCGCCAACCTGGCAAGATAATGATGGTAGCTCTGCTGAAGGAGCTTTTGACGGGGGGACAGCTCCAAAAAGCTCTCTCCGGGCACGGCCAGAGTGGCATCCGGATAACTGCGCAACACCAGCCGAAAGGCTTCCAGCAAATAATGGAAGCCCTTCACCGGGGTTGCCATACTGGATGTAAAAATCCGGTGCTTTTTGCATGTGGCATACGCCCACTGTCCCCTGTAAAAATTGGGGCGCAGTGTCTCGTTGCAGAAGTGATACTCCGCCCGGGGAGCCAAAAGGCGCATACAAGCTTCATCCCAGTGGGTACGGCCAATCACATGGCGGCAATTAGCCAGAGCCTCCGCTTCCATTTCTCCCCGGAGGGCATATTTCTTCTGCTGACGCAGAATATTGTCCCGGCGGAGAAAATCCCGCAGCGTAGCGCTTCTTTGTACCCGATACGGTACGCCCTCAGCATAGTGGGGGGCATAAATTCCGCAAAGCCCCTGAATGCTGATGACGCACTTCTGCCCCAGTCCCAACTTCCGGCACACCCGGGTCATAGCCAGAGTATGGCCAAATTCCGTTCCCCAGATGTGTACGACATCCGGCCGGAAAGACAGAACTTCCTGCCGGAACAGCACCTCCAGATTGGATGCATAGGCATGCTGCACCGGTTCTTCGAACAGGCAATAGCTCAACCTTTCGTCTACCGTTCCGGCTCCGGCAGAAACCGCCCGGGCCAAAATGTGAATGGTCAAATCCTCCCGCTGCCGAAGTTCGGCAAGCATATGATCCATCCATAAGCCGCTGCCTCCGCAGATCACTCCAGGCGGCACATTACATACCCACAGCAAGCGCATAGTCAAGCCCTCCTTGTTTCCAGCATGCGGATGATTTTTTCCGCCTGCACCACATTGTTGCGCTGCTCCAGCACAAAGCGCCTTGCAGCCATACCCTGCTGCAGCAGCTGCTGGGGGGTAGCCGCCAGTGTGCGGCGCAACGCCTCGGCAATTCCCCGGGGAGTTTCCTCCTCAATAAAGTGTACATACGGCGCATATTCCTCCGGCATACCCGGCAGGCGGGTGGTGAGCACCGGTGTGCCGGATGCCATATACTCCATGGTTTTGGACGGGAAAGAGTACTGCACATATTCTTCATCCGTAGGCCGGGGATTGACCAGCAGGGTAGCTTCCATTTCCTTTTCCACCACCTGGCTGCTCAGCAGCATGCCGCCATAGCGGATGCGACTATCTTCCCGGGCAATGCTCTGCAGCTGGGGCACATAATCCCCGGTTCCGTAAATTACCAGCTGTGCATCCGGCAGATCGGCCATACGGAACCCCTCTACCAGTCTGTCCAGCCCATACAATGCCCGGACACTTCCGGCATAGAGACAAACCCGGGGGCTTGTCTTTTTCTCCAGGGCAGGTATCTTCTCTCCCATGGATATATCCGCATGTCCTTCCAGAATCACATAGGGTTTTCCCTTGGGATTCAAGCGGGCATTCATTTTCTCGGTGAGCAGCACGTAGCTGTCGCACTTTCGGATAACCCGATTGGTCAAGCGACGATACATACCGCTGTATTCCAGCATATCCGGCAGATCCGTTACAATTCCCAGACACTGACACCCCTTCACCCTGGCCGCCAGCTGGGCAAAGGTAGCAGTTGTACAGTTCAGGCAATCCACAACCACGGTACTGTTTTGTTTTGCCCGGCGCAAAACACCAAAGAAGGTACCCAGGCTGCCCAGAACCAGCTTCCCCACCGGATGAGGCGTCACCGGTACATAATAATATTCTACGCCGTTTTCCCGCTCCCGGGGCAGCGCCAGGAATTTCTTTGCGCAGTTGGCTCTGTTTATGGGCGGCGTGGCCACAACATCCACCTGGGCGTGGGCTGCCAGACCTTCCATCAGCAGGCGGTGATATTTTTGGGACTGAAACGCCGGTTTTTGCGCACACGCGGCAAACAGCCGGCGGTAGGCTCCATCAGAGCAGGTAGTAACGGCATAGACAATGTGCATAGCTTAATCCTTTTTGTATAACAATTTATATAGCTTGGGCAGCAGCGCTTCCGTCAGCGCCAGCAGAGAAAAAATCCACAGATAGGGATTGGTCACCAGGTTTTCACAGTTGAAGGTTGCGGCCAGCATCAGAAAACTGACCCCCTTCATTACCAGGTTTCCCTTTCCCCGGAGCACCAGCACCAGCCAGCCAACCAAATTCAGCCAGCCGAAAACAATGCCCTGGCAGCCCAGCAGCAAAGTCGTGGAACTGGTATTGTGAGCAACCATTTCCAGGAGATAACTGATCTCCCGTCCAAGGAAAGGCCGGAAGCTGAGGGCGTGCAGATTAAAGCGAATGCTTTCCACCCGGTCGTCCAGAGACGGATTGGGGATAAAGAATTTCAGAACCATCAGCTTGAGCTGCACATACAGCGGCGGCTTACGGATTACCAGCCAGAGGCCAGCCACCGTAGCCATTGCCAGGAAAACGGCTGTAAAAATCTTTCCGGACTTGGTTTTGTATACCTTTTTATCAAAGTACAGTACCACCAGAAATACCGCCGTCACCGCTACACCGCCGGAGGCAAAGGTAGAGAGCATGGTAACCACCAGCAGCGCATTTACCATCCACATGTGGCTTTCCCGGCGCCAGTTCAGGTAATAATTATTCAGATACAGTGCCAAAAACAGGAAGAACTGGTACACACCCGGCTCCCGGAAAATACCAAAATTCCGCTCTTTGGCAAAAGTTCTCGATACGAAACATAGAAAATAGTTATAAAACTCCGCCTGGAAACTGTTCTGAAAAACAGACGGCACCAGTACGCCTCTGTCTGCCGGGATTCGCAGCACATAAGTACATACAAGGCTCACCAGAGACAGCACCGCCATCATAGCCACAAACACCCGGGAAAGCTCCCGCACATCGGTAAAATAGGACAGAAGCATGGCAACCAGAATGCAGTAAAGTATACTGATATACATCATCTGCCAGTCCCGCCGCGCAAGTACGGGAATCAGCAGCGTCAGGCAAAAAGCCAGCGTTAGAATCCCGCGGCCATCTTTTAAAATCTGTCCCCAGTTTTTTCGGTTGCAACCCAGCCAGGCCAGACCTACCAGACAGCTGAGCAAACAGGAAAGAAACTGCGCCTTATAAAAGCTGAGCAGATATAAGCCACCATGACTGTCCCGGGACAACCAGGCCAGGAAAAAGAGATAGATCCCCAATACCGGCGCAACCCAGCGTTTTTTGGGGAACGGATAGTTTTTTATCATTTCTGATCCTCCTGAAGTTGCTTTCGGCGCAGGATGGCCTGTGCCAGGCTTTCTGCCCCGGGCTGAACGCATTCACCCCCATGGGAGAGGGCGATCTCCTGGCTGGCAGTTCCGACATACACAATGGGCACGGTTCCGCAGCAGGCTGCTTCCAAAACCGTCATGCCGAAGGACTCCTCCACACTGGCAGACACATATACATCCGCCGCTGTGTAAGCCTGCGCCAATTCCGTCAGGCTTGAGGTTCTGGGCAGACCGATTATTTCCGGCGGCAACGCCTTGCACTGCTCCTTCGTCAATCCGATAAGCACCACCTGGCAGCTATCCGGCAGCAGCTTGGCCAGCTGGCAAAAAGTTCGCAGTCCCTTCCGCTCTGTCCACACATTGCTGACACCCAGAACCAAAAATTTTTCTTCCACACCCCACTGCCGGCGCAAATCGCTGGGTGTGGGACGGAAAACACGGGTATCCACCTGATTGGGCACCACCTGCAGCGGATACTCTTTCAGAAAGCTCTGGCCGACCAATTGTGCCATCCATTCCGATGGAACCTGTATGGTCATATCCTTCAGACTGGTGAAGAGTGCCTGCTTTTTTTCAAAATTCTTTTCACTGCTGTCCCGCAGTGTTTGGGGATACTGATTCAGCTGGAGGCAGTGGTTGCAGCATGTACGCCATTTTTCACAGCCGATATACCAAAAATGTGGACAATTTCCGGTAAATGCCCAACAATCATGGAGGGTCCAGATCACTTTTTTTCCGCTTTTTTTCAGATACTGAAACAACAGTCCCAGGTGGATGTAGTAGCCATGAAGATTATGCAGCCACACCACATCCGGATCATAGGCTTCCACTCTGCGCAAAAAGCGGCGGGTAGCTGCCCAGGAACCAAAGCCCCCATCCCCCAGCACCCGGTGCCGGGCAGCGTGGAGACAATAATCCACTGCTGTGCCAATGGCGAGGGTAGGAACATCCCCGCATTTTTCCGCCCGGCGGCCATAGGCCACCAGACACTCGTGCCCCTGGGCTTGCAGCTCACGGCACTGCTCCAGCACAATTCGTCCGGTGCTGCCAAAGCCTGCCACGGAATTGATAAACAGGTATTTCATAACCGATTCTCCTTGCCCAACAGGGCACGAAACAAATCTACATATTTTCCGGTACACTTTTCCGGAGTATATTTTTCCAGATACAGCCTGCGGCAAGCCTGCGCCATCGCTTCATGGCCAGCCGGATCGCTCTGCATCTGCCGGATTTTGTCCACCAGGCTCTGACTTCGACCGTTTTCCAGGCTCACCCCCGCCCCCTGGCGGGTATCTTCCACAATATCACTCTGTTCCATGATGGCAATCAGGGGAATTCCCTGGCTCATGTAGCTGTAGGTCTTGCTGGGTACGCACAGTCCGGTGGTCCCCTTCTCCAGGGAAATCAGCGCGGCACTGCTGATTTGCAAGGCATCGTGATAGTCTTTTCCATGGAGATAATCATACACCCGGGCATTTTGCAGGTTTTCCCCGGCAATATACTGCTTTAACGCTTCCATTTTATTGCCATGCCCCGCAAAGAGGAAAAAAATCGATGGATCCTGCTTCAGCAGGCGGATGGCATCCAGAATGGTCTGCATATCCTGAATGGTACCCATATTGCCAAAATAGGACACCACAAACTTATCCTTCAGCTCCCCCGCAAACCGGTTTCCGGAAAGATCCCGGCTCGGTGTACCTTTGTCCGGATACCAGTTGGGAATCACAACAATTCTCTCCCGGAGAATCTCCCGGTTTTCCGTGATGAACACCTTCATCTCTTCGGAAAGTGCCACCACTCGGTCTGCCCGGGGATAGACTACCCGGTTGATATGGTTCATAACCCGGCAGATCAGGCTCCCTTCTCCCAGAGCACCGGTACGCTGCGCCAATTCCGGATACAGATCATACGCCACAAATACCAGCTTGCAACCGAACAGGCGCTTCGCCCAGGAGGCCACCCAGGGAAGAATGGGAGGATTGGAATACACCACCACCGCCTCGTATTTGCGCAGGCTGCCCAGGCGGAGAAATACGGAAAGTGTAAAGGAAAAATAATTCACCAACCGCCCCAGTGTATGACTTCTGTCCGGCTGCAAATAGCGCAGACGGCGGATGTGTACCCCTTCCACAGTCTCTTCCATGGCTACGGGATCGCCGCTGTAGTATTCCTGGGGGTATCCACACAGCACATCCACAGAGAATCCCTCCCGGGTCAGCGCCCGGGCCGTATCAAAAGGGAGCTGCGCAGAGGAGATATACTCCGGATGAAAAAACTGGCACAGGAAGACAATATTTTTCTTTTTCTTCATAACAGGCTCCTTCCTGTGGTTACTTTTGGGTTCTTTCCACAGTCTCCGGGAAGGAGACCTGGCAATACTCTTTCTTATAGGCACTCAATTCCCGGCTGTAGCACAGGCTGCCAAATGCCTTGTCCACTGCACCGGTAAAGGGGCGCAGAATTTTCAGCGCCCAGCCAAACCCAGGCAGCAGTGGCATTTTTTTTCCTCTGGCCATGGCAATCGCCTGCACCATGGCGCTGGTATTGACATACTCCCTGTCCTGTGGGCAATACAGCCCGCCGGTTCCTTCCTGCAAAAGCATCTCTACCAGTGCGTTCAGGTTATCCACATACAGCATAGAGCGCTGATTTTCCACCTTGGGAAAACAGGGAAGCTTCGCCGCCATGGCTTCCAGCGTGCGGTAATTGCCCTTGCAGCCTTTTCCGTAGATCATGGGGGGGCGCAAAATGGCAACATGGAAGTTTTCTCCCTCCAGTTCCCGCAATTCCCGCTCCGCTTCCAGCTTGCTGATGCCGTAATTGTCCACCGGCTTTTCAGGAGTATCCGCGGTAATGGTCACTGTTTTTCCGTAAGGCGCGGTAAGGCCGTACACCGCCGCTGTGGACAGAAATATAAACTGCTTTACACCTTCTGCCCTGGCTTTTTGGGCGATGGCAACAGGCAAGCGTGTATTCACCCGGCGATAGTATTCCAGCTGAGCGGCATCCTCCTTACTCTGTGCCTGATGTACCAGCCCGGCAACGTGATAAATCGCATCCACTCCGGCGAAGGACAGCTCCTGCCATGCGGATTCCTCCCGCACAGACACACTTTGCACCTGGTAAGTGCCTTGCTTTTCCAGATATTCCTTCAGAGAAACGCCCAGGTAACTATTTGCACCGGTGATTAAAACATTTTTCATTTCTGCTTTTGCTCCATCGTACCGGTTCCGCCTTCTACCACACCCTTGTGCCCAAGCACAGCGGTAATGGAGCCGAAGAAGCACTTACAATCGAACAGGAAGCTCAGCTTCTCCACATATTCCCCGTCCAGCTTCGCCTTGACTTCAATGGGCAGCTCATCCCGGCCATTGATCTGTGCCCAGCCGGTAAGGCCGGGACGAACATCGTTGGCATGGTAAAAATCCCGCAGGCCAATCAAATCGAACTGGTTCCACAATGCGGGACGGGGGCCGATCACAGACATTTTTCCAGTGAAGATTTGAAAAATCTGAGGCAGTTCATCCAGGGACGTTTTGCGCAGCAGCTTTCCCACCCGGGTGATATACTGCTCCGGATTGGCAAGAAGATGGGTAGGCGTATCGTGGGGTGTACACATTTTCATGGTACGGAATTTCAGAATCTGGAAATGGGTCTTGTGAATCCCCACCCGCTTCTGCTTGAAAAAAACGGGACCCGGATCGTCAAGCTTAATGGCAACCGCCACCAAAAGATACACGGGAGACAGTACAATGATCCCGCAGGCAGAAAGCAAAATATCCAGCGCCCGCTTGCCAAACTTACGATACATTCCAATTCCTTCTTTCTTATGGTTTATGACAGAATGATTCAATTTAGTATACCACAAATCCTTGCTGACAGCAAGAATAAAATACCTCCCCCCTTTTCCTTTACGCTATTGACGCAGCCTGTACAAAAGTAGTAAAATAAAACCACACCTTTTATATACAGAAGGAGCTGCTTTATGGAAAAGAAGCCGAATATCATTCTGATTCTTGCCGATGACCTGGGCTACGGAGATCTCTCCTGTCTGAATCCCCGGGGAAAAATCCATACCGAACATCTGGATTCCCTTGCTGCCCAGGGCATGCATTTTACGGATTGCCATTCCACCAGTGCCCTGTGTACACCCTCCCGCTACAGCCTGCTCACCGGCCGGTACAACTGGCGCAGCCGGCTCAAGCATATGGTTTTGCCCGGCCACTCCTTCCACCTGATCGAACCGGGGCGCATGACCCTGGCCTCAATGCTCAAATCCCAGGGCTACCGCACAGCCGCCGTAGGAAAATGGCACCTGGGCATGGACTGGCAAACCAAAGATGGCTACACCCTGCCGGAGGATTACTACAGCAAAACCGCCGCGGCAGAGCAAATGCTCACAGGCATTGATTTTTCCGCTCCCATTCGCAACGGCCCCAATGCCTGCGGGTTCGATTATTTCTACGGCATGCCTGCCAGCCTGGATCAGCCGCCCTTCGTTCACATTGAAAATGACCGTGCCATCACCCAACCGGCCGGACTCATTGGTGGCGAACTGGACCGCTCCGGCCCCAACCAGCCCCACGATATTGAATTTGGCCCCGGAGAAGCCGGGTATGATCCTGTAAAAATTGTTCCGGAAATGGATGCCAAGGTACTCTCTCTTGTGGAGCAATACGCTGAGGACACTGCCCCCTTCTTCCTGTATTATCCCACCCTGGCTGTACATGGCCCCCTGTCTCCCAGCGAGGAATACCGGGGAAAATCCGGGCTCAATGACTATGGTGACTTTGTTCTGCAAGTGGATGGTTTTGTGGGCAAACTGGATGCCCTGCTCCGGGAAAAAGGCATTCTGGACAATACCATCGTGATTTTTACATCGGACAATGGCTGCAGCCCCGTTGCGGACTATCCCACACTGGTATCCAAAGGGCACAACCCCAGCCACATTTTCAGAGGCTGGAAAGGAGACATTTGGGAAGGCGGGCACCGGGTTCCCTTCCTGGTGCGCTGGCCCGGTGTTATCTCCCCGGGGAGCCGGTGCGACGCACTGACCAGCCTGGTGGATGTTTTTGCCACGCTGGCAGAGATAACCGGCACTGCCTGTCCTGACAATGCCGGGGAAGACTCGTTTTCCATGCTGCCGCTGTGGCTGGGTACCGCCGGCCAGACCCGCCGGGAGCTGGTACACCACGCCGCCTGGGGCGGCTACTCCCTGCGCAAAGGGGACTGGAAGCTGTGCTGGTGCCACGATTCCTGCGGTATGCGCAAGCGTGTGCCCAGGCAGCCCGATCAGCCCCCGTACCAGCTGTACCACATGGCTGGAGACATTACAGAAAGCTATAATCTCTACGGCCGCCACCCGGAAATAGAGCGGCAGATGCTGGATGATCTGGCAAAGATCATCCGTGACGGCCGCTCCACCCCCGGCATGCCACAGCCCAATACCCCCAACTCAATTTGGCCCGGGTTGGAATTTCTGACCGAACACCCGGAAAATGTGCAAAAAACAGACAGCAGAAAAATCAGTGGCAAAGCCTCCCCTTTTCTGCTATACTATCCCTAGTCCCATAAGAACAGGAGGATTCCCATGCAGGAATATTTGTCCCATACGCCGCCTTCCCCGCCGGAGGTGCCGGATACGCTGGATGTAATTCTGCACCATATTTCCCTGCTGGATCAGGTGACGGATCTTCCGGGTTTGCGGGCAGTGTTGCCGGGACTGCTGGAATCCATCGGAAGTTATACCCATTCCGACCGCTGTTACCTATTTGACAGTGAAAACAACTATCCCCTTACCTTCCGCATGGCACAGGAATGGTGCGCCCGGGATATTGCGAGCACATGGGATACCATGGGGCATGTATTTGCGGAAAAGATGCCCAATCTGATGGCCCATTTTCAGCGGGGAGACAGCGTGCTGTTCCAGGATTGGCGCACCGCAGAGGAAAGCATGCCGGAGGAATATGCTTATTTTTCCGGTCAGGGTCTGCGCAGTCTTATGGTGTTTCCCATTTTCTCCGCCCAAACCCTTGTTGGCTTCATTGGTCTGGACAATCCGGATCCAGGCAGCGCCGCCCTGTCCACCAGATTGCTGCGCTCCATTGGCGGGCATCTGGGAAGCATCAAACGGAATTTTACCATGATGGCCGATCTGGAAAAAAATCAGAAACAGCTGGAGCAGAGTCTGCAAGCCCTGACCTATGAACACAGCTTGCAGGATGCCCTGTGTGCCGACTATGATGCCGTATACTATGTGGATCTCAAGCTGGATCAGATGCACGCCATCCGCCTGGATCCCAGAACCAATTTCATTGTGTCTGCCCGGCTTGTCCAGAAACACGCACCCCAAAACCAGCGGGACAGCTACTCCTATCGGCTGAAATACTACTTTGAACACTACGGCATCCCGGAATCTGCTCCGGATTTTCTCTACCGGCTCAGCACCCCCGTTCTCCTGGAAACACTGAAGCACCAGGATCGGGTCATTTTACGCTATCGGGTCACCCCAAACTCAGCTGGGCACCAGCATTTCGAAGTACAGGTGGCTCCGCTGAAAAACGCCCTTCCCTGGCAAATATTGCTTGGCTTCCGGCACATTGACGAGATTGTGGAAGAACAGGATCGCCAGAAAACCTTGCTGGAAAATGCCCTGGCGGAGGCCAAGGTGAACAATGAGATCATCTCGGCCATCAGCAAGCTGTACTGGCTGATCTACCGCATTGACCTGGAGACGGATACCTTTGAGGAAATCACCGCCGGAGAAGAAGTCCATCGGTTCACCGGCTACCGGGGCAGCACCAGTCAGCGCTTCCTGGAAGCCTGCAAGCAGACGGTTGCACCGGAATATCAGAAAAGCATGCTCGCTTTTCTGGATATGACCACCCTGGCAGACAGGCTGAAGGACACGGACGATATTGATACGGAATACCAGGCCGTCAGCGGCAACTGGCATACCGCCCGCTTCATTGTAAAAAAGCGGGATGAACAGAGGCGGGCAATCCGTGCCCTGTACGTGGTGCGCAAAATTACGGAAGAGAAGCTGGAGCAGCTGCGCATCCAGCAGGCTCTGCGTGCTGCCGCAGAGGATGCCCGCCAGGCAAACATTGCCAAAACAGAGTTTCTGCGGCGCATCAGCCACGACATCCGCACACCCATCAACGGCATTCAGGGCTATCTGAACATTGCCAACCGGTATCCCGATGATATAGAACGGCAACAGCAATGCCGGACAAAAATGGAAGCGCCTCTGGGCTTTTTGCTGGATCTTGTGAACAACATTCTGGACTTGAGCAAAATGGAATCCGGAGAGATTCTCCTGGAAGAAAAGCCCTTCCGGATGAGCCAGCTGCTCAGTGAACTTGATACCATCATGACCGCCCAGGCCTGCGAGCGCAACATCCTCTATACTTCCCAGAATGAGGCCTCTCCCGTGGATCATCTGATTGGAAGCCCCCTGCACTTCAACCAGATTCTGCTGAACCTGGCAGGAAACGCGGTGAAATACGGCCGCCCAGGTGGCTTTGTCCAGGTAAGCAGCCACTTGGTATCCCGCACCCAGGACACCGCCACCTATGAATTTATATGCCGGGATAACGGAATCGGCATGAGTGATGAGTTCCAAACACGGCTGTTTGAGCCTTTCACCCAGGAGCTCTCCGATGCCCGCACCCAATATCAAGGCTCCGGCCTTGGTCTTTCCATTGTAAAAAAACTGGTGGAGGTAATGAACGGAACCATCCATTTTTCCAGCCACCAGGGGCAGGGCACCACGTTTTACGTTGTGCTCCCCTTCCGTATAGATACCTCGGAGCACTCCCAGCCGACAAGCCAACCGGAACGTATGGATTTGTCCGGCCTGAAGTGCCTTCTGGTAGAAGACAATGAGCTGAATATGGAAATCGGCGAATTTCTTCTGACCGAACGGGGAATCTCTGTGGAAAAAGCATGGAACGGCCTGCAGGCCGTAGAGCGTTTCCGCAGAAGCGAAGTCCATCACTACGATTTTTTGCTGATGGATGAGATGATGCCCATGCTCTCCGGAACCCAAGCCACCAGACAGATCCGCTCCATGCCGAGGCCGGATGCTGCCACCATACCCATCATCGCCATGTCTGCCAACGCTTTTGCCGATGATGTACAGCGCAGTCTGGCTGCCGGGATGAATGCACATCTGCCAAAACCCATCCAGGAGCAAACTCTGGTGGAAACCATATACCGACTGACCAAGTAATTTATTTAAAAGGAGATACACCCCATGACTATTGCAGTAACCTATGAAAACGGAGAAATTTTCCAGCACTTCGGCCACACCGCCCAGTTCAAGCTCTACAAGGTAGAGGACGGAGAAATCGTTGCCTCCACGGTTGTAGATACCAATGGCAGCGGCCACGGCGCTCTGGCAACTCTGCTCAGCAGCTATGGCATCGATACCCTGATTTGCGGCGGCATCGGCGGAGGTGCCCAGAATGCCCTCGCCCAGGCAGGCATCCGGCTCTATGGCGGCTGCAGCGGCGACGCTGACGAAGCCGTACAGGCACTGCTGGATGGCACCCTTGCCTTCAATCCCAATGTGCGCTGCAATCACCATGAGCATCATGGCGAAGGCCACAGCTGTGGTGACCACGGAGAGCACCATTGCGGCGGTCACTGCGGCCACTGATCGACATGCCCCAACAGAACAACCAGGCCGCGATTTCTTAATTCTTTCTGAAAGCCCGGTTTTCCCCCTTTTTCCCATTGTCAGTTTTCCTGTACAATGGTATAATCAATGTGTGAGGAACAGTTTTATTCTCTGTAGAAAGTGAGGACGCTAACAATGAAACGCACCATCTCTGTACTTATGCTTCTGTGCCTGCTCCTTGGCCTGCTGCCTACGGCAGCCATGGCGGAAGAAACGTGCATGCACACCGGCGGAACCGCTACATGCCAATCCCCTGCCATCTGCGAACTGTGTAATACTCCTTATGGGGATGTAGACAAAAATAACCACACCGGTGACCAGACCCTGGTTTCCGGCAACCACGATGGTACCCACACCATGCACTGCAGCGGGTGCAATACCGACTATTCTCAGTCCTGCTCCGGTGGCACTGCCACCTGCACAAGCAAGGCTGAATGCCAGGTATGCGGCGAAGCCTACGGGGATATTCAGCATTCCGCCGGCCGTGTCTATGACCCTATCGACGACATCACCCACAACATCAAGTGCGACACCTGCGGTGAAATTCTGGGCACAGAGAACTGCCTGTTCTCCACCGCCACCTGCACAACGCCCGCCACCTGCAAATGCGGCAATACCCAAGGCACGGTAGACGCGGAGAATCACCAGGGCAGCACCCAATGCATTTCCAACCACAACGGTACCCACAGCAATGTCTGTGAATCCTGCTCTAACCCCGTCGGAGATCCGGAGGCATGCTCCGGCGGCACCGCTACCTGCACCAAGGCCGCTGTTTGCAGCCTGTGCGGTGAAAGCTACGGCGATCCCCTGGGGCACGATCGTCCGGACAATGGCCCCTGCACCAGAGCGGCCTGCGATTGCACCCAGGATCATGAAGCACAGCGCAAAGACGGCAAGGATGTTGCCTGCAAGGAATGCGGCAAAATCCTGCCCATGAAATCCTACACCATCACATATCAGCTTGATGGCGGTACCGAAACCACCAACCCCACCAGCTATACCAAAGCCGATACCTTCACCCTGGCTGCCCCCACCAAAGAAGGTTATGAATTTGCCGGTTGGAAGGGTACCGGTGTCAGCGGTACCAAGAAGACCGTCACCGTAAAAAATGCCACCGGTGACCGGACATACACAGCAATCTGGGTCTGCAAGGTCAATTTTGTCTCCGAATACAATGGAAAGCCCCTGGGCACCGCACCCAAGGATGTTACTGTCCATTCCGGCAAAACCCTCACCCCCAGTGCCCCCGGAAACAGCAAGGACTATCCCACCAAAGGCTTCGCCTTCGACGGCTGGTATCTGGACAAAGCGCTGACTCAGGAGTTTACAAGCAAGACCCCCATCACGCAACATACTACTCTGTATGCCAAGTGGGTAGATGCCTATACCCTGACCTTCCAGCTCAATGGCGGCAACAATGTGAACACCACATTGTCTGTACCCAAGGGCGATACCGTAAACCTGAAGATGTACAAACCCACCCGCAGCGGCTACACCTTCTCCGGCTGGTATAAGGAATCCAATTTTGTCAACAGCATCACCTCTGTCAAAATGGATAAGAACACCACGGTATACGCCAAGTGGGCCAAGGCTGACAGCACAAACCCCAAAACCGGCGATTCCTCCGCACCCGGCCTGGCCGCTGCCATCGCCGTACTCAGCGCCACCTGCCTCGCCGGTGTGGTACTGACCCAGCACAGAAAACGTGAACTGTAAGCCTTTTGGCGCTTTGCCCGTTTTTTCAATTCCAGATATTTTTCTTTCCACAGGCTTTCCCGAAGCCTGTGGAAAGTTTTTGCTTCTGTATAGAATCCCCACCCGCAGTAAGATACAGAACCATTTTTCTTCCTGTGAACATGGTGTTTTGGCTTGTTTACATTCTGCACAAATTTGCTTTGCGAATTTTGTCACAATGTTCAATACATCTTTTGACGTTAAATACAGAAATGTGTATTTCCAACAAAGACCAGACAACTTTGTTCAAAAAGTGAAGAAATCTGTTGACACTTTGCGTTTCCGGGTGCTATAGTGAAGCCAGAAACAAGCGCTGCGGCGCTGAAAAATATGTTAAGGAGAGAAAATCACAATGAAAAAACGCGCATTTAGTCTGGTTCTGGCCGCTCTGATGGTGCTGACTATGTTCGCCGGTTGCGGCAGCAAGCAGCAGAGCTGGAAAGTCACCTGCCCCTGGGCTCCCTCCGGAGTTGCTGCCATGGTCAGCCAGAAGGCTGCCGCTAAGTCCACCGAGTATTCCGAGTCCATCACCCTGGTTGCCGAAGCCATTAAGGGCGATGCCGCCACTGTAAACACCTGGGTTGCCGATACCAAGGCCAACGATGCTCAGCTGGTATTCGCCGGTGAAGGTCTGTTTGCCATCACCGAGATTCTGGACCCCGCCAAGCTGCAGTTCAGCTACGAGGACTTCGAGTTCGTTGAAAACCTGTACTCCTCCATCTTCGTTCTGTCCGCTGATGCCACTCTGAACATCCAGAACATCGCTGACCTGGAAGCCTATGTTGCCGAAGGCAATCCCGTTTCCGTTGCCGTAAACGGCGCTACCGGTTCCGAAGCTTTCCTGGCTGCCGCCCTGTTCGGCGCTATGGGTGCCGGCGACAACCTGAAGCTGACCCCCTACCAGTCCGCTGCTGAGGCTGCTCAGGCTGTTGCCAAGGGCGAAACCAACTTTGCCGTTTCTCACCAGTCCCAGATTCTGGAGACCTACCAGCAGGGCGGCGTAACCGTCCCCTGCGCTTTTGACGAAAATGCCATTGCCAACGGCCCCTTCGCTGGTGTGGAAGGCGTTGGCGCTGCCGGCTACCCCTACTTCCGTAACCGCTGCTTCATCATGGCTCGCAAGGGCACCGATGCTGCCAAGGTTTCCGAGCTGAAGAAGCTGTACGATGACATCCTGGCTGACTCCGAAGTTTCCACCTGGCTGAACGACACCATGCTGCTGGAAGTGGACACCATGACCGAGGCTGATGTTCAGGCTCACATCGAAAACGTAAAGAACATCGTCAACGAGTACAAGGACATCGTTGCCGGCTAAGACCCTATCACCACAGCGGGGAACGGGACCATCCCGCTCCCCGCATTTTGAAGTTTAAATGATTCCGGAAAGGAGTATGAAGTTTGAAAAACTTTATCGCAAAAGCTGAAGAAAAGCTGGATAGCTGGGGCGAAAAACTGGAAAAAATCAACATTTCCTATCCCGTCGATCTGGTAACCGGTATTTTGTTCCTGATTATTGGTATTGTCCTGCTGGTCATCACGCCTGATCAGGTCAAGGTTTCGGAAAAGGACCTGATCAACGGCCGTGCGTTCCCCACCATGCTGGTGTGGCTGATGCTGGCCATGAGCACCCTGCTGGTTGGCAAAGAGGGCGTCAACTGTCTGACCCATAAGCCTATGAACATGAAATCCATTAACCTGCTGGCTGAGGTAAAGGCTCTGATCATCATGGCCATCCTGATTATCAGCTATTTGCTGGCCAAGTGGACAGATCTGTTCGTAATCGGCGCTGTTTTCTGTGCAGTGGCTTTCCTGGTCTACTTCCGCTGCAAGAGAAAGTCCTATTATGCCATCACCGCAGGCATGGCCGTTGTGATCTGGGCAGCTTTCCGCTTCCTGCTGAACGTTGGCTTTTAAGGAGGAAAACACATGGGTTTGTTGAACTTTATCGGCCCGGCATCCAGTCTGCTGTTCACACTGGAAAACATCATCTGGATTAACCTGGGCGTATTCATCGGCGCGGTCTTCGCCGCCATCCCCGGTCTGAGCGTTATTCTTTGCATCATTCTGTTTTTGCCCATTACCTACACCATGAGTGCCATCCCCGGCATGATGTTCCTGCTGGGTATCTACTGTGCCGGTGGCTACGGCGGTTCTGTTTCCGCTATTTTGATCAATACCCCCGGCACCCCCCACGCCGCTGCTACCATGCTGGACGGCCATCCTCTGTCCCAGCAGGGCAGAACCAAGGCCGCTCTGAAAATTGCTCTGTACGCCTCTACCTTTGGCGGCATTTTCTCCGCTCTGGTGCTGCTGTTCCTGGGTCCGGAGGTTGCGAAAATCTCCGCCAAGCTGGGTACCGCAGAATACTTCATGGTGTGTCTGTTCGGCATGACCATTATCGCCGGTGTCTCCGGCAAGAGCCTGGTTAAGGGCATTATCGCCGCCTGTATGGGTCTTCTGGTCTCCTGCATCGGCGCAGATCCCATGACCAGCTACGACCGCTTCACCTTCGGCATTCCCCGGCTGTATCTGGGTATGGATACCGCTGTAGTACTTATCGGTCTGTTTGCTCTGGTAGAGGTCATCGGTAAGTCCGCGCTGAAGCGGGATCAGCTGAACCTGAAAGCCGGCAACATCGGCAATGATGACGGAAAAATCACCAAAGAAGAATACAAGCGTATGCTCCGCCCAGTGATCGTTTCCTCCATCATCGGCTCCTGTGTGGGCATCGTTCCCGGTACCGGTGCTTCCGAGGCCAGCTGGTTCTCTTACAACACCGCAAAGAACATGTCCAAGCATCCGGAAGAATTCGGCCACGGCTCTGTGGAAGGTATCGCCGCCGCGGAATCCGCCAACAACGCCGTATGCGGCGCAACGCTGGTTCCGCTGCTCACCCTGGGCATCCCCGGTGACGGCTGTGTTGCCATCATGCTGTCCGCTCTGATGATCAATGGCCTGAACCCCGGTCTGTCCCTGTTTACCACTGATGGTGCCATTATGTACGCCATTATGCTGGGTCTGATTGTTGTGAATATCTTCATATTCATCCAGGGCAAATACCTGACCAGCCTGTTCGCCAAGGTGATCTCTGTCCCCACAGAGATCCTCACCCCCATCATCGTTATTTTCTGCTTCGCCGGTGCGTTCTCTGTAAACAGCAACTACTTTGACCTGGGCATTGCCCTGACCTTCGGCATCATTTCCTGGGTCATGCGCAAGCTGGATCTGCCCGCGGTTCCCATGCTGCTGGGTCTGGTGCTTGGCAACATGACAGAGACCAACTTCCGCCGTGCCCTGCTGATTTCCGATGGCAGTCCCAGCATCTTCTTCAGCAGCGTATTCTGCTGGATTTTCGTGGCACTGATCGTTGTCGTAATTGCAGGCATCCTCAGAGGAAAGATCAAAGAAGCAAAGGCAGCAAAAAAGGAGAATTGACCAATGGCAAATAATATCATTTTTTACTTCAGTGACCAGCAGCGCTACGATACTTGCGGCTGCTTCGGTCAGCCCCTAAACATTACCCCCAACCTGGACGCACTGGCTGCCGAAGGCGTAAAGTTTGACAACACTTTCTCCCCCCAGCCCGTGTGCGGCCCCTGCCGTGCCCTGTTCCAGACCGGCAAATACGCCACTGAATCCGGCTGTTTCCGCAACAATGTCATGCTGCCCGCCGGCATCAAGACCCTGGGTCAGTACATGGAGCAGGATGCGGGCTACGAAACCGCTTACATCGGCAAGTGGCACCTGGCCTCCGACGGCGAGCTGGAAAAGAAGCCCACCATCGACCATACCATTACTGCCGTTCCCAGGGAGCTGCGGGGCGGCTACACCGGCTACTGGCGTGCCGCGGACGTGCTGGAATTTACTTCCCACGGCTATGATGGCTATGTCTTCGATGAAAACGACAACCGCATTGATTTCACAGGCTACCGTGCCGACTGCATCAACCAGTTCGCTCTGGACTATCTGGATCAGTACACCGGCGAAAAGCCCTTCTTCATGACGGTCTCCCAGATCGAACCCCACCACCAGAACGACCACCAGCACTACGAAGGCCCGGATGGTTCCAAGGAGCGGTTCAAGGACTTTGTCCTGCCGGAGGATCTGAAGGTTCTGGGCGGAAATGCCGCAGAGGAATACCCGGACTACCTGGGGCAGATTGCCAGCCTGGACGAGAACCTGGGGCGCCTGGTAGCGAAGCTGAAGGAAAAGGGTCTGTACGACAATACCGTAATTGTCTACACCTCTGACCACGGCTCCCACTTCAAGACCCGGAACCAGGATGACCACCGCAGAGGCTACGATGACTACAAGCGTACCTGCCACGATGCCGCCCTGCATGTGCCTCTGGTGATTTGCGGCGGCCCCTTCAAGGGTGGCAAAACGGTCACCGATATTGTAAGCACCGATTCCATCCCCAAGACCCTGCTGGCACTGGCCGGTGTGGATGTAGGCAACAAGATGATCGGCGAAAACCTGGTGGATGTTCTGGAACACAAGAATCCCAACCGTCCCAACCGTGCTTTCGCTCAGATATCCGAAAGCCGTGTTGGTCGCTGTGTGCGTACCGATAAGTGGCTGTATTCTGTCTACGCCCCGGATGCCGATGGCGGAGAGGTTGCCTCTTCCGATGTTTACGCAGACGACTTCCTGTATGATATGGAGAAGGATCCCTATCAGCTGACCAATGTGGTAGCAGATCCTGCCTACCACGATGTCAAGATGGAACTGCGTACCATCCTGGCCGACTGGATCGAGCAGGCAGAGGGCAATCGCCCCACCATTACCGACTAAACCTTTGGGGGCGTTGCCAACCGCAACGCCCCCAAGCTGTATCATTCCAGTACCAAACATAAAGGAAGGGGAATCATTATGGAAGCCTCCGAAAAGAAATCCCAGAAGGTCTACCGCTGGCTGCTGGCATATATTGAAGAAAACAAGTTCTCCGGCAATCAGAAGCTTCCCTCTGAAAACGCCCTTTGCAGAAAGCTGGGAGTCAGCCGGGAAACCATCCGTGCCGCCATTGAGCTGCTGGTGAACGAGGGTGTTGTATACAAGATCAAAGGCAGCGGCACTTACTTCCGCAAAGAAGAAGTAATGTCCCGGGAGCTGCACCGACAGGATGCCCAATATAAAATCGGTCTGATTTTGCAAGGTCAGGATACCAGCGCCAACTCCGGACTGATTGAGGGCATCCGGGAGGTATTCACCCCCAATCGGGTGGATCTGCACGTGTTTTTAACCGACAATAAGTTCTATTACGAGCGGCGTTGTCTGCAAACCGTAACCCACCAGAATTTCCAGGGCTTTATTGTCGATGGTGTAAAGGCCAGCATTATGAGCCCCAATCTGGACTGCTATAAGGAGCTGTACCGCCGGAAAATCCCCGTGATTTTCTACAACAACTTCTATAAAAATCTTCGCTGCCCCCGGGTCATCATCAACGATACCCAGTGCGCCCACCAGTTGATTGGACGGCTGATCCAGGCAGGACACAAAAACATCGCCGGTATTTTTGTATACGACAACTATCAGAGTGTGGAGAAGTTCCAGGGCATGGCGGAAGCCATGCGCAGCTACGGACTGGAACTGAAGGATCACTATATCAAATGGTGCATTTCCGACGAAGCCCACAGCGAAGGCTATGTGCGCTCCATAGAAAAGTTCCTGAAAAATCTGCCAAAGTGTACTGCCATTGTGTGCTGCAACTATATCATCTATCGCCATGTACGCAAAGCGCTGGCACACATGGGCAAATCCGTCCCCCAGGACTACTCCCTGGTCTGCTTTGACTATTCTGCCGATACCTACCGCACAGAGGGTATCACCTGCTCTGTGGAGCAGGGCTATGAAATGGGACGCCAACTGGCCATGCGGCTGATGCAAATGATAGAAAACGGCGACTGTGAAGACAAAAACTACACCTATGTCCTAAAGCCCATCCTGTATGACGGCAATTCCATCCGGAATTTGGAGCTTCCGCAGAATACGCCGGAGCCTGTGTGAAAAAGTCCCGGACAAGGGCTTGATTTTTCCCCATAGAATTGGTATACTAGGGCGGTACATGTGGAGAGTTACTCAAGTGGTCGAAGAGGCGTGACTCGAAATCTCGTAGGGCGTGAACAACGTTGCCAGGGTTCAAATCCCTGACTCTCCGCCAAAATCCCCTGTCCCAACGCAGGTGTTCATAAAACAGTTTTAGGCTGGAATTATGAAATGAGCATCTGTCATATGGGATTGGCTGCGTGAAGATAAGCGATACTCGGATTGACCGGGTATCGCTTATTTTTTGTCTTTGGGAAACGAGTAGACATATTTTCATTTGGCTCTACCCCAACTATTGACATAGAACCAAAACAACTTCCGGTAACCAACTCGGCTACCGGAAGTGTAGAGGGTTTTTATTTTATTTCACTGTCCACTTGACGGGAAGCAGTTCAGAATCGGCCATCTGGGTATCTTTTTAAATAGAATAGTCGCAACGGGGATTACAGTCTGAGCAGTTTGGCAATTTTTGCGCCTTTGGGCAGGAGCATGCAGTCTTCCTTTGTAAGCACCTTCAGCAAGACGATGGCGGCAAAATAGACGACTGCGCCTATGGCCACAGGGACTGCGCACAAGATCAGCCGGCTGGTCAACCCCAGCTGCAGCAACAGCCGATAGCTGCCGTAGGCAAAGGCCCCCATCAGCAGGCCGGAAAGCATGGGCCGCAACGCATTTTTCAAAATGGCGGGGCAATCCGGAAGCATACTGCGCATCGCCCACAGGTTCAGCACCGCAATAACCACATAGCAGCTTAAATTGCTGATAGGAGCGCCCACAATGCCAATATCGGGGATACCGGACAGGATGTACACAGCAACCAGCCGCAGGCAACCGGCAGCGACCATATGGATTACCGGCCGGGTGACATGACCGTGTGCCTGCATGATGGCGTTGGTCAGCAGCACAATGGCGTTAAACAGTATACAGATGCCCAGAATGGTCATCAGCTTTGCTGCCAGTTCCAGCTTTTCTCCGGTGTAACCACCCAGCAGAGCAGTGATAGGCCGTGCCAGAACCGCAATACCAATGGCGCAGGGGATGGCCATCAGGCCGGTCAGCCGTGCAGCGGATTCTTCCGTCGCACGTGCCTCCTGGTGGTTCCCCAGGGTGATCTGTGCGGTGATGGCAGGAATGATGCTGACAGTGATAGGCGTAATAAATGCACAGGGCATGTTAAAAATGGTCTGTGTCATCACATGAATGCCCCGCATGGTATCCGCTGCCTTCTGGGTTACCCCGGATGCCAGCAGCTGCCCCATATAGATTTTACTTGCCAGGGCTGTGATTACCTGCAGGCAGGCAGAGCCAACGGTAATGGGGACGGCAATAACCAGCAGCCCCCGGGCCGTTGCCCGGAAAGTCCAGGGTGTATCCTGGGACTGGGGCAAATCCCGATAATGCTTATGGAAGCAGCCGAACAGATACATGGAGCTGAGCAGGCAGCTGGCAGTCACACCCAAAATGGCACCACCGGCAGCCAAAGGAATGCTGTCTGTTGTCTTCAGCAGCAGTAATGCGGCAGACATACCCACCACAAGGCGAACAATCGCCTCAATCACCTGGGAGATGGAAGTAGGCAACATATTCCCCTGTCCCTGGAAGAAACCACGGAATGTGGACATGATGCAGATCAGCAGCACGCAGGGGCCAAGGAAACCAATGGCTGCCCAGGCATCCGGCTGATTCTGAAATTCTGCCAGCTGGCGGCAGAACAGCGTCATAAACAGGCTGCCCACAATGCCCAAGGTAAGGAAAATACTCCGGGCCGTGGTATAGATCTGGCGCACCTGATTGTAATTTTCCAGGGAATTCGCCTGAGAAATCATCCGGCTCATCGCTACGGGAAGACCGGCGGTGGAGATCATCAGCAGTACATTATAAATTTCATAGGCCGTGTTAAAGTAGCCAAATCCCTGCTCGCCAATGATGGCATTGAGCGGAATCTTATATACGGCACCAATCACCTTTACCAGTGCGGTGGCCATGGCCAGCATAGCGGTTCCCTGCAGGAAATTCTGCCCTTTTTGCTTTTCGGCCATTATCCTTCCTCCTTGGCAAACAGCTTGGGAATGGCATAACTCATCAATTCCTCCACCACGGCATTCAGATCGATGGTGGGGAATTTTCCGTTCTGGTACAGAATCTTACCCCGCACCATGGTCATGGCCACGTCGCCGCCCTTTGCGGCGTACACCAGCCCCGTCATGACATTGTGGCAGGGCATCAGGTGGGGGGCTGTGAAATCTACCAGCACCAGGTCAGCATCCATACCCTCTTTCAGCATACCACATTCCTGGCTTCTGCCCTGTGCCTGGGCACCGCAGACCGTACCCATCATCAGTGCAGCGGAACTGGGCAGTGCGGAAGCGTCTCCGGAAGCGGCACGCACAGACATTGCAGCCCCCCGCATTACTTCAAACATATCCAGGTTTCCGGTTTGAATGGCACCATCGGTACCCAGCGCCACATTTACCCCCGCCTTAACAAGCTCCAGGATTGGCGCGCAGGTCTGGCCGTTTTTGGCCGCAGCCAGAGGCATCGCCACTGCGGATGCCTTTTTCTTCCCCAGAAGCTTTTGCTCCATGGGTTCCAGGAACGCACAGCCTGCGGCGGTTGCGGGTACCGCAAACAGCCGATGGCAATTAAGCAGTTCCGCCGGAGTCATGCCGGTGTGTTCCAGGCAGGAATCCACCTCGTTCCGGGTCTCTGCCAAATGCAGCTGCATACCCAGCCCCTTTTCATTGGCAAAGCCAGCCAGAGCCTCCCACAGCCGGTAGTTGCTGGTGTACTCTCCATGGATACCGGCATCGATGCGGATACGGCCATGGTCATAGTTGTGCCATTTCTCCGTAACACGCTCCAGCTCCCGGCACTGCTCATCGGCTTCAAAATCAAAGTCCTCATTTTCGTCAATGAACCGGTAGGCAGACAGAGCCAGATTGGCTTTGATCCCGCTTTCCGCCACAGCTTCCGCCGTGGCATTGGGATAATAGTACAGATCCGACACCGATGTTACGCCAAAACGCAGACACTCGGCAATGGACAGCAATGCTGCCGCCTTGGCGCTGCGGGAATCCATTTTGGCCTCTTTTTGCAGCAGTGCTTCCAGCGCCTGCTTGTTTCCCAGCTCGTCCGTGTAGCAGCGCAGCACGGAGGTTGCCAGGTGGGTATGGCAGTTGATGAGGCCGGGCATGGCCACCATGCCGGTGCCATCGATGATGGTGGCAGGCAGCTCCTGGGGGACCTTGTTGGAGATGAATTCAATTTTGCCGTCTGTGATGCCGATATTGACACCAAACAGGACTTCCATACCGGGAGCCATAGTAACGGCAGTAACGTTGGTAATAAGCGTATCCAAAGGATTCCTTCCTTTCCTGGGGCAACTGTAGCCCCGCTGATGCAATGGATGCTGCCAGGCGCTTACAGCATTTCAAAAATTTCTCTCTTTTGCGCCAATACAGACTGAATGTTCTCGATATACTGCTCCGGGAACTTGGGATTGTGGAACCGAACCAGCTTGCCTCCCGGCAAATTGACCTTGTTCATTCCCCCGCCCCCCAGAGAGAGGATGCTGTGTAGCTCCTCCATCATGTAGATATTATACAGGCAGTCCCGGTCGTCCCGGCTCCAGCCCACATTTTCGAAAGAGCCGGACATGTACTTCTGCCGATACAGATAATAGGGTTTATAGCCCAGCGATCGCAGGGTCTGCCCGGCATAGGCGACCATTTCGGTCACTTCTTCCGCCGTAGGCAGCTGTGCCCGCTTTTCAAACAAATCGGCACCCTTTTTCAGTGCCAGTGTATGCACTGTGATATTGGCAGGCCGCAGCGCTGCCACTGCGTCCAGACTTCTCTGGAAACCCGCCACACAGTCCTGGGGCAGACCCGCAATCAAATCCATATTGATGTCCCGGAAGCCTGCCTGGCTGGCCTGTGCATAGGTACGCAGCACATCCTCTCCGGTATGGGGGCGGCCGCAGGCACGCAGCACACCATTCTCCATAGTCTGGGGATTGATGCTCATGCGGTCTGCCCCATGCTCGAAGATGACACGCAGCTTTTCCTCATCCAGCGTATCCGGCCGGCCACCCTCCACGGTAAATTCTATACAGCGATCCAGGGGAATATGGGTGTGAATGGCATCCAGAAGCTGGGCCATCTGGCGGCTGGACAAAGTGGTGGGGGTACCGCCGCCGATGTACAGCGTGCGTACTGTCTTTCCGGACTGGCGCAGCAGCTCTCCCGTCAGGCAAATTTCCCGGTGCAATGCCTGCAAATAGGGTTCCAGCAGCTCCGTCTTTTTGCCAACTGTACGGCTGACAAAGCTGCAATACGTACACCGGGTCGGGCAGAAGGGGATACCTACATACAGGGAAAGATCCCTGTCCTCCATTTTCTTCACCGCAGCTACCGTGGATAAGGAGCAATCGATTGCCAGCTCCCGCCGCTGCTCCGTAACAAAATAGGTATCCTTCAATAGCTTGTTCGCTCTGGATACGCTGCCGCCTTCCAGAAGATGCCTGGTCGTCAGCTTGGTTGGGCGTACCCCTGCCAGCGCACCCCAGGCGGGTTCTGCCGGAAGCAGCTGCCTGGCCGCCAGATACAGGCTCTGCTGCAGCACCTGACGGCGCAACCGCACCGTCTCCTGCTCCGCCTTCAGCCGGCGGGTGGCAGAGGCGCTGCGGCCATCCACCGTGATGGTGGTTTTGGCTGTCAGCCAGGTTTTTCCCCTGTGCAGGGCGGATACGGCCACCGGTGCGCTGCCCTCCGGAAACAGTGCCAGCAACAGCTGCTCCACGGCGTAGCGATCCTCATGACCCACAAGTGTCAAGTCCATAGTGAAATCCTTTCCTTGGCAAGGTTACAGATAGGGATTGGTCTGCTTTTCCCGCTCCAGCGTAGTGGCAGAGCCATGACCCGGAAAAACCTGATAGTTTTTTTCCAGCGCAGCCAATCGTTTCAGAGACTGACGCATTGCCCGGCTGTCGCCTCCGGGAAGATCTGTTCTGCCGCAGGATCCGGCAAACAGTGTGTCGCCACTGATCATAGCATCCTCGCACAGCAGGCACACGGAGCCGGGAGTATGCCCGGGTGTTTCCAGAACGGTCAGCTCCAGCCCGGCCAGGGACAGTTTCTCCCCTTCGGCATAGGTATTGGTGTAGTACAGCTGCCCTGCGGTAAGCATAGGCGGAAGCGACAGATCTCTGCCACACAGGTATACCCGGCAATCGGTCTGCGCTGCCAGCTCCTTCACGCCACCCACATGATCAAAATGGCAGTGGGTCAGCAAAACAGCCTGCAATGTCAGATTTTTTTCCTGTAAGTAGGACAGGATAATCTCCGGCTCGTAGCCGGGATCCACCACCAGGCAATCCTGCCGGGCAGCATCCTGAAGAATGTAGCAATTGGTTTGGTAATCACCCAAAGTCAGCACATGAATTTTCAGCATCTTCTCAGCTCCTGCGGGGTGTATTCATCAGTTGATCCGTATCCAGGATCAGGGTAACAGGGCCGTCATTCAGGCTTTCCACCTTCATGTCTGCCCCGAACCGGCCGTGCTGGGGCGGATAGCCCAGCTCCCGGCAAATATCCAGGAATTTTTCATACAGCCGGTTGCCCAGCTCCGGGTCTGCTGCCTCTGTAAAGCTGGGACGGCGTCCCTTGCGGCAATTGCCATACAGCGTAAACTGGCTTACCACCAGCACCTGGCCGCCAATGGCATCCAGACCCAGATTCATTTTTCCGTTCTCATCTTCAAAAATCCGCAACCCCAGGGCTTTTTCCGCCAGGACACGAGCCGTCTGCTCCGTATCCTCCGGGCCAACACCCAAAAGGATCAGGAAGCCGGGGCCGATTTTTCCAACCGTTTCCCCGTCAATGGCTACGGATGCATATTTTACACGAGTCAATACAGCGCGCATGGTGTGGCTCTCCTTTAATTTTGTCCCCGCTTGGAGCCGGTAACATCCCGGATGTTCAGCAGCTTCTTGCGGATGGATTCCAGCTCAGCGGTGTTCTTCACCTCAAAGCGAATGGTAAAGGTACTTCTGCCTCCGGGCAGATCTTTGCCGGACAGCTCCTTCACCCTTACCCGGGCGGCAGTCAGGCAGGTGGCCACATCCAGTACCAGACCGTCTCTTGTCAGGCAGTCCAGCTCCAGCGTGGTCTCAAAGGGCTGCTCTTCCACATTGGCCCAGCGCACCCGCACCCATCGTCCGGCCTGCTTGGGGTCGTTTCTCGTTTGGGCATTGGGGCAGTCTGCCCGGTGGATGGAAACACCAAATCCTTTGGTGATAAATCCGCAGATGGCATCCCCGGGAACAGGGGTGCAGCAGCGGGCAAACTTAATCATGCAGGAGTCAATATCCTCCACGATCACACCATTCACCGCATGGCGGTTTTGCTTGACCACATCGGAATCCGGTGCCATACGAATTGGCACCTGGGGTTGTTTTTCTGCCGCCTGTGCCTTGATTGCCTTGTTTATATCGTCCCGGATACGGCCAACGGCTTTTACGGCAGTCAGGCCGCCGTAGCCGATGGCGGCATACATATCGTCCCAGTTTTCAAAGGACAGCTTTTTCAGAAGCTGGGGTTCCAGCTCCGGATCTGTAATGGCGGACAGGGGCAGGCTCTCCCGCTTCATCTCCGACTCAAAGGAGGAGCGGCCATGGAGTACATTCTCGTCCCGCTTTTCTTTCTTGAACCACTGCTTAATTTTGGTGCGTGCCTGATTGCTCTGGCAGATGTTCAGCCAGTCCCGGCTGGGACCTTTGGCACTCTTGGAGGTAATGATTTCACATATATCGCCGTTTTTCAGTTTGGCATCTATATTGGCGATGCGGTTGTTCACCTTTGCACCCACCATAGCATTGCCAACACCGGAATGAATGGCATAGGCAAAGTCGATGGGGGTAGAGCCGGAGGGCAGCGATACAATCCGGCCTTTGGGGGTGAAGACAAAAACCTCATCATCGAACATGTCGATTTTCAGGGACTGGACATATTCCTCCGCATCGCTGTCCTGCTGGCTCTCCAGCAGACGGCGCACCCACTCGAAGTCCTTTTCCGTGCCGGAACCGGAACCCTGTTTGTATTTCCAGTGGGCAGCAATACCATATTCTGCCGTTTCGTGCATGTCCCATGTACGGATCTGCACCTCAAAGGGAATGCCCTGGGTACCGATGACCGTGGTGTGCAAACTCTGGTACATATTGGGCTTGGGCGTGGAAATATAGTCCTTAAATCTGCCTGGGATCAGATTGAACAAATCGTGGATATGTCCCAGAACATTGTAGCAGTCAGGGATGGAATCCACAATCACCCGGAAAGCGTAAATATCGTACAATTCCGCCATTGTCTTGCCCTGGGCAAGCATCTTCCGGTAAATGGAGTACACATGCTTGATCCGGCCATAGGTGGTATTGCGGATTCCTGGGATCAGATTGAACAAATCGTGGATATGTCCCAGAACATTGTAGCAGTCAGGGATGGAATCCACAATCACCCGGAAAGCGTAAATATCGTACAATTCCGCCATTGTCTTGCCCTGGGCAAGCATCTTCCGGTAAATGGAGTACACATGCTTGATCCGGCCATAGGTGGTATTGCGGATTCCCATTGCCGTCAGGCGCTGGGTGATCTTCTCCTGAATGGAGCGCATAAAGCTTTCATCCTGCTCCTTGTGCTCCTGCAAATAGGCTGTGATCTCATGGTATTCCTTCGGAGCCAGATAGCGCAAAGAGGTATCTTCCAGCTCCCACTTGATCTTCTGCATACCCAGGCGGTGCGCCAGAGGCGCGTAAATATCCATGGTTTCCTGGCATTTGGAGATTTGCTTTGCCGGGGACTGGTACTGCATGGTGCGGATATTGTGGAGCCGGTCCGCAATTTTAATCAGCACCACACGAATATCCTTGCTCATCGCCATGAACATTTTTCGCAGATTTTCCATCTGCGCCTGCTCCCGGGAGGAAAAATCAGCCCGAGTCAACTTGGTAACACCCTCTACCAGTTCCGCCACCGTTGTGCCGAAGAGCTTCTCAATTTCCTCGTGGGAAGCATCGGTATCTTCAATACAGTCATGGAGCAGGGCACCCAGGATTGCATCCATATCCAGACCCATTTCCGTTACAATCTGGGCAACCGCCAGAGGGTGAATGATATAGGGGGAGCCATCCTTTCGCTTCTGGGAAGCATGCTTGGTGTTGGCGTAATCCACCGCCTTATCAATCAGGGCAAAATCCGCATTGGGCATCCGTTTGCGGATGGTATCCATCATAGCGGAATAATGTGCTTCAAAAGTTTCCATTTGTTTCAGCTCTCTTTCGCGTGCAGCAGCTTCTGCATGGTGTCACTCCGGTTCAGATCCGCCTTGCCGGAATAGGGATTCAGGCGGATAGACAGGGACAGATGTACTCGTTTTTGCTCCAGCAACCCCACATCCCGGAAAATATCCAGACAAACCAGCAGCTGTTCCAGACTAAGGGCACTGCCGGAGCGGCGCACGATCTTTCGGCACAGACACAGTGGGGAATCCTGTATTTCTCCCCCCGGGATGCTGGCAAGGTACCGCCACACGGTACCCAGTGTGGCACGGCTGGGCAGCAGCTCCGCTGCCGCTTCCATGGTCAGGCAGCCCTGACGCATTGCCCGGTAATGGCTTACCTCTGTAGTGCAGGGCGCTGCGCAGGCGGGGCGAATGTCGATCACATTCATCTGCACAGAGCGCTCCCCACGGTATTCGTTGATCTGGGGGGTAAAGGCTACATCCACCACATCTCCCTGGGCTATAGAAGCGGACTCCGGTGTGGCGGAAAAATAGATGGCATTGAGGCCAAAGCGCCCCCTGCGCAGCCGCAGGCGCATGTGTCGTCCGCTGCCCACCAGCTGGATACGTTCTATAGTCAGTCCGGTCATCATCAACTGGGGCTTGGGACAGCCGCTGCCACAGGGCTCCAGCACTTCCAAACTCTGTATTTCCGGTATGGTCAGCATTTCCGGCGTGATGGCGCAGTCCAGATCCAGATGTGTTCTGTGGGTATCATCGGAATAGTAATCCCCCGCCATTGCGCAAACCTGACGGCGAAATTCCGGAATGTTCCCCCGGGAGATGGTAAAGCCCGCAGCAAGCTCATGGCCGCCATAGCTTTCCAGCAGAGGGCTCAGCTCTGTCAGGGAGGCAAACAGGTTAAATCCGCCGTGGCTGCGGGAGCTGGCCTTTCCATGATCTCCATCCAGGCAAATTAAGAATGCCGGGCAAGCAAAATCCTCCGCAATGCGGCTGGCCACAATGCCCACCACACCCTGGTGCCAGCTTTCATCCGCCAGCACAATGGCTTCCGGCGGAGTACCCTCCGGAAGCATGGAAACCGCCTGGGCATAAATATTGGATTCGATTTGCTGCCGCTGCCGGTTCAGCTCGCACAGCTGTGCCGCCACCTCCTGAGCCCGCTGGGGATCCTGGGTAAGAAACAAGTCCACAGCCAGATCCACCTGGCCCATACGACCGGCTGCATTGATTCTGGGGGCCAGCATAAAGCCAATGGTCGTGGCGGTAATATTCTCTCCGGCGCAGCCACACTGCTGAATCAGCGCTGCCAGGCCAGGCCGCTGGGTGTTTGTCAGGGATTTCAGCCCCCGGGATACAAACACCCGGTTTTCCCCTACCAGGGGGATCACATCCGCCACGGTGCCAAGGCAGACCATATCCGCATACGCTTCCAGAACCGCATCGGCATCCCCGGAGAGAGCACAGGCCAGCTTAAACGCCACCGCTACACCGGAGAGGTTCTTGTGGGGGTATCCTCCATCCGGACGATGGGGATCCACCACCGCAACGGCCTCCGGCAGACATTCCTTACATTCGTGGTGATCGGTAATCACCAAATCGATCCCCAGCCGCTTGCACAGCCGTGCCTCTTCCATTGCCGTAATGCCGCAGTCCACTGTAACAATCAGCTTGACTCCCTGGCTGTGGAGCTGCTCCAGGGCAATAGGATTCAGGCCGTAGCCTTCTTCCAGCCGTCCGGGGATATAGCTGACGCAATCCGCCCCACAGCGGCGCAGATAGTCCGTAAGCAGGCAGGTAGCGGTGATGCCATCCACATCGTAATCGCCAAACACCACGATTTTTTCACCCCGGGTCACCGCAGCTGACACACGGCTTACCGCAAGATCCATATCCGTCAGCAAATATGGATCCGGCAAAGGTACCTCACAGCTCAAGAAAGCCTTCGCCTGATTTGCGTTTTCCATTCCGCGACCTGCCAAAATCATAGCTGTCATAGGAGAAAATCCCCCGGAAACCAGGGTATTGACACTGCGCATATCCGGCTCGTTCACATTCCAAATTCCGTATTTCAAAACCATACACATCCATTTAAAACATTTTCCTTGTATTATAGCAAAAAACAGGCGGTTAGACAATAGTCTGTTGGGAAAATTCATGGAATGTGACAGAAATTTTCACGAAAATGGATCCTGAGCGGCTCCGGCGTTCAGCTTCCCTCCTCCGGCAGTACCTGAAATACGGTAGCAGCCAGGAGCGGCAACAGCAGCATACCGGCCAGACCAAACAGCTTATAGCCACAGTACATAGCCACCAGAGTAACCAGAGGATCCAGCCCCAACTGACTGCCCACCAGCCGCGGCTCCAAAACACTGCGCACCAATGCTGCCGTGGCATAGCAGCCAAGCAGACCAAGGGCTCTTGGGGTATTGCCGGAAAGGATGCTTACCAGTGCCCAGGGAAGCAGCACGGTACCCGTTCCCAGCACCGGCAGGGCATCCACCAACGCAATGCCTCCTGCCAACAGCAGCGCATAGGGTACCCGCAGAAGCAAAAGGCTGAAAAGCAAAATGGCAAATGTCAACCCCATCAGCTTTGCCTGGGAGGTAAGCCACAGCTTTCCCGCAGTACACAGGCGGCTCCAATGGGTCATCAGACGCGCATACCGGTCAGAAGGAAGATGCCGATGCAGCCAATGGCGGAGCTTCGGAAGCTTTGCGCTGAACATGTATCCGGAAAGCAGCGCTGTTCCCAATGTAAGTGCCTTGTCCGGCAGGCTGGTGAGCATGGTTCCCGCTGTTCCCAGTGCCAGAGAACTGATTTTCCCCAGCAGCGCCGTTCCCCCGGAAAACAGTTCCCCCACTGCCTGCCGGTAACCATCCTGCAAGCCCGCCGGAAGTCCGCTTCCAAAGCCCAGAAGCCAGTTTTGCAACAGAAAAATGCCGGACTGTACGGTTCCCGCCAAGGTAGGCAAAATGCGCTTCAGCACCCCCAGCTGCGACACCGCCAGCGCCGCCAACAGCAGCGCCAGAAGCCCCAGCCCGGCAACCAGGGCACTAACTGTCAGACCCGCTGCCAGCGGACGGGGAACATGAAGCTTCGATACCAGAAATTTCACCCCCGGTTCGGTCATCAGCGCCAGGAACAGCCCCAAAAGAAAAGGGAGCATCAGCGGAAGCACCAGCCTGGCGGCCAGCCACAGCCCCACTAATGCGGCAGAAAACAACAAAGAACGCTTGAATGTATGCGGCATAAGGACTCCTTTCCAGAGATAAAACGCAGAAAACAGGGGCATGTATACAAAAGCATCGGCAGAATACGGAAATTCTCCCGGGAAACCACAGAAGCCTCTTGCTTTTTTTAGAATATATGGTACAATGTAACCATTCCACGAACACTTGTGCGCCACTGACGGCGCTGTATACAGGAGGATCCTTTATGTCTAGTAAACCGCAGTATTACATTGTCAATGCTGTTGCCCTTCCGGAAGTATTCCTGAAAGTAGCAGAGACCAAGCGGCTCCTTTCCACCGGTGAAGCAAGTACCGTTAACGAGGCCACCCGGATGACCAACATCAGCCGCAGTGCATTTTACAAATATCGGGATATGGTAATGCCTTTCCAGAATATGATGACCGGGCGGGTCGTAACCCTGCAGCTTCTGCTCCACGACGAGCCGGGACTTCTTTCCGAGATTTTGCTGGTGCTGGCCAACGCCAATGCCAATATCATGACCATCAATTCCATTGTCCCTACCAACGGCACCGCCGTTGTTACCATCTCCGCGGAAACCATGGATCTGAATGTGGCGCTGGAAGAATTGGTAAATCGCCTGCAAATGACCCGTGGTGTTGTAAAAGCCGAGATTCTGGCAGGTTGAACACTGTGATGAAAAGAGCTTCCACCCATATGGTGGCAGCTCTTTTTTCACCGTTCCGCTCAATCAGACATATCCTGACAATGGAGGCGATGGGATATGCTGATTGTGCAAAAATATGGGGGCACATCCCTGGCAGGAGCAGAGCAGGTACTGCGGGCAGCTTCCCGCATGGCATCGGCCGCCCGGCAGGGGAACCAGGTAGTGGCGGTTGTATCCGCCCAGGGACAGACTACAGATGAAATGATTGCCAAAGCCATTCAAATCAACCCCAGAGGCGCCCGGGAGGAAATGGACGCCTATTTGTCTGCCGGTGAGCAAATGTCCGCTGCTCTGATGGCCATGGCTCTGGGCGCACTGGACTGCAGCGCGGTCAGTTTCACCGGATGGCAGGCAGGGATCCGGACAGACGAGAATTTCGGCTCTGCCAGGCTGCTGAAGGTGGACACAGCCCCAATCCGTGCCGCCCTTGCCGAAGGAAAAATTGCCGTGATTGCGGGTTTTCAGGGCATCAGTCCTTCCGGAAGAATCACAACTCTGGGAAGAGGGGGCTCGGATACCACTGCTGTAGCGCTGGCTGCCGCGCTGGGGGCAGACAAATGCCAAATATACACAGATGTAGACGGAATTTACGACCGGGATCCCAGGCGCTACCCGGACGCAATCAAATTTTCCCGCATCGGCTACAGCCGGATGCTTACGCTGGCCAGGCAGGGCGCCCAGGTGCTCCACGACCGATGCATCGAACTGGCACAGGAAAAAAAGATCCGCCTGGAGGTTTTGTCCGCGCTGGAAGAGAAAACCGGAACCATTGTGGGACAGGAATAATCCTCCCCGGAAAAGGCATATGCTATTCCGGAAAGAAAAAGAATTTTTATAATTTTCCTATTGACATATGAAAAAAACTGTGGTAGAATATCCGGGTAATCAAGAAGGCTAAACATCCGCCTCACCGTAAGCTACCAGCGAAACGGTCTTTATTCCACTTTTTCATCCCTCAGGGGATTGTTGTGCGAGTATGCGGATGCTTTGGCATCCGCTTTTTTGTTATTTGTTTTGGAGGTGCTTTACCATCGCAAAGTTAGACCATCAGCTTAATGAGGAAATCCGCGATAAGGAGATTCGCCTTATCGGTGCAGACGGCGCCCAGTTGGGTATCGTTTCTTCTGCCCAGGCTCTGGACATGGCGGAGGAGCAGGGTATGGATCTTGTTAAGATCTCTCCCAATGCTGTTCCCCCTGTTTGCAAAATCATGGACTATTCCAAGTTCTGCTTCGATCAGAAGAAGCGGGAAAAGGAAGCCAGAAAGAACCAGCGGGTAGTGGAAGTTAAGGAAATCCGCATGAGCCCCAGCATCGACACAAACGATCTCAATACAAAGGTCAAAGCCGCTCAGAAGTTCCTGGCAGATGGCAACCGGGTAAAAGTCAGCGTCCGTTTCCGCGGCCGTGAGATGGCACATACCAACCTGGGTGAGAAGCTGCTGATGGATTTTGCCGAGCAGTGCGCACAGACCGCTACCATGGAGAAAAATCCCAAGCTGGAGGGCCGCTTTATGGCGATGTTCCTCACCCCCAAGAATAGCAAGTAAGTTTATCACACAAGATACGGAAGGAGAACTACCTATGCCCAAGCTGAAAACCCATAGCGGTGCAAAGAAGAGATTCAACCTGACCAA
>CAZCRO010000007.1:0-45322 GCA_964501115.1 uncultured Oscillospiraceae bacterium | reverse complement strand
CCATCCGCCTGGATGCGCTGACCACCCACGACATTCAGGCGTTCTACAACAGCCTTCGGTCTCCCGCCGAGAACCGCAGGGCCCTTTCCTCCAAAACCATTAAGAATATCCACGGCATCCTCCACCACGCATTGCAGCAGGCTCTGCTCAACAATTACATCCGAACGAATCCTGCCAATGCTTGTGTCCTGCCCAAGGCAGCCAGAAAAAAGGTCAAGCCCATGAATGAGCACCAGATTGCTGACTTCCTCAAAGCCATTCAGGGGCACAAGTACGAGGCGATGTTTTTGGTAGCCCTCTTCACCGGAATCCGTGAGGGAGAGGTCTGCGGTCTGCAATGGGAGTGTGTGGACTTTGACAATGGCACGATTCTCATCGACAAGCAGCTACAGAGTCTGCGTGGAAAGGTAAGAGGAGAGGGCGAGAAGTATGCACTGATTCCCACCAAGAACGGCAGAGAACGCACCATCACAGCAGCACCATTCATCATGGATTTGCTTTGGAAAACCAAGCAGACGCAAGAAAGAAACCGGAAAGAATTTGCTGATATCTTCGATGAAAATGGTCTGGTCTTTACGGGCGAAACAGGGAAGCGGGTAACACCCCAGGCACTGTACCGGGCATTCAAAATTGTGGTGACAGAGCTGGGGATGCCCGATGTCAGATTCCACGATCTGCGCCACTCTTACGCAGTGGTTTCCCTGAAATCCGGTGATGATGTAAAGACTGTTCAAGAAAATCTGGGGCACGCAACCTCTGCCTTTACCCTGGATACCTACGGTCATGTGACCGAGAAAATGAAGCAGGACAGCGCAAACCGGATGCAGGCCTTCATTCAGTCCGTAAGCGGATAAGGGAAAACGTAAGGGAAAACAAAAAAGCCGCTTTTGGAATTCTGAACAAACGGAACCCCAAAAGCGGCAAATAAAAAAAGAAACCCCTGGATTCAGAAGAATCCAGGGTGAATCTGATGGCAGAGGATGAGGGATTCGAACCCCCGCAAACGGAGTCAGAGTCCGGTGTGCTACCGTTACACAAATCCTCTGTGTCACACGGAACAGTAGTATTATACCACCGAATGCAAAAAAGTCAAGCACTTTTTTCAATTTTTTCAAATATTTTTTGCATTTAACTTTTTCCATCATTTTTCCGTGTTTTTATCCCGTTTTTAGGAGAAATCAGTTCTTTTTCTCTGTGCCCGAATAGACAGCACCACCACGGTGATGCCGGCAATGGCAAAAGCGGAGGATGCCAGGAGCATTCCCTGGGCACCCAGCAGCTGGCACAGGTAGCCCCCGGAGAAGGAGGCGATCAGGCCGCCGATCGCCGTGGTAGAAGAAAGGTAACTCTGGGCACGGACGGTGTCCTCTCCGCCCACGGTGCTCTCAGCATAATACACCGCAGCGATGGAGAACAGGGCATAACCCAAGAACTGGGTAACCTGCACGGCATACACCGCCGCCATAGAACCAGCCAGGTACAGTCCCATTGCCTTCACCAGGAAGAACAGAGCGGACAGGTACAGCCAGAACCGGCAGCTCGCCTTCTTCAGCAGCCAGGCAAAAGCAAACATGACGGGGATCTCTGTCAGGGCAGCCAGGAAGGTTGCCACGCCCTGATTGGCAGCATTGCCGCCTTTGCTTACGATCACCTGCATCATAAAGCTGGTGATCAGATTATGGCTGGTATAGAGCAGGATAGCTCCCAACAGAAAGCAGGAAAACAGAGGGTAGCATTTCACAAAGCCTCCACGGCCGGAGGACTCCTGCTTGACCGCCGTCTCGTTTACCGGTATATCTCCCGCCCGACGGAACCAAAGAACTCCCGCTACGAAGGCCACAGACGTTCCCAGTGCCACTGCTGCCACGGCACCAGTACCCAGGCGCTGCACCAACTGGCCGGTAAGCAATGCCAGAAGGCTGTAGCCACCGGAACCGATGCCCCGGGAAACCCCATAGCGAATGGGAGAACCGTGGGCAATGGCATCCATACCAATGGCATTGGTCATAGCGGGAATAGCCTGGAGCAGCACACTGTCCAGCCACAGCCCGGCCACTGCGGGAAGAAGGCTGCCGGAAAGCATCATTGCCGAACCTGCCACCATCAGCAGCGCCATCGCCAACAACACATGAAAAGTTTGCAGCTTCTTCAATCTGGCAATCAACTCTGCGCACACCAGCTGGAGCACACAGCTGGCCAAAGTTGCCAGACCAAGGAAAAGGCTGATCTGCCCATCAGCAAAACCATAATTGTACAGAAAATTGCTGGAATACACCAGCAACACCGCATAGAATCCCCATGTTGCGCTATGGATCACGGCATAGGAAGCAGTGGCCGGAATGGTTCTTTGGTTACTCATAGTTCTCTCCTTATCCCTATAAGATCGTTTCAGGGTATATTATTTCTGTTTTGTGTAAAAAAACGGCAAGCAGAGGCTTGCCGGTGGTTTTCAAAAGTACCCGTTTCATGGAAAAACGGACTTGCTTGCGCAAATCCGTTTTTCTGGTGGGGGATGGTGGATTCGAACCACCGAAGCTATAAGCAGCAGATTTACAGTCTGTCCCCTTTGGCCACTCGGGAAATCCCCCATATGAAGCTGTGTCCCGCAAAGGACTTGGTTATTATAACATATATCTTCGAATTGTCAAGCTTTTTTTCAATTTTTTCCGGATGGGAAATCCCATCCGGAAAAAACACGTTTTTACAGTTCGATGTCCATATTGGCAATGACGCCTGCACAGCGGGGGCACAGGCCTTCGGCATTGGCCTGCAGGGAGTGCATCCAGCAGCGGGGGCACTTGGTTCCCTTTGCCTCACTGACACCAATGGTCAAATCCGCAAAGTTGGTACCCTGCGCAACCTCGGCACCCTCTTCCGGCTGCGCCCAGTCGCAGTTGGAGACAATACAAATCTCCGCCAGGTTTACACCCTGGCAAGCCTGCTTCAGGCTCTCGTTGGTGGTTTCCAGAGTGACATGAGCTTCCAGAGCCTTGCCGATCCGCTTATCGGCACGGGCCTTTTCCAGCACACCGTTCACATCCTGGCGCAGCTTGCTTACCATATCCCAGCGGGCCATTGCCTCGCTGTCCAGAGCGTAGGCAGCAAAGCTTTCCGGCATCTGGTTGAGCAGCACGTTGCGGCTGTCATCGCTGTCCCGATGGGGCATTGCCTGCCAGATTTCATCGCAGGTAAAGGCCAGGATGGGAGCGAACAGCTTTGCCATAGCGTCCAGGATCAGGTACAGCGCAGTCTGAGCGGAGCGGCGGCGCAGGCCGTTCTTTTCCTCGCAGTAGAGGCGATCCTTGAGAATATCCAGATAGAAGCTGGACAGCTCCACAACGCAGAAATCATTGATAGCATGGGTAACCAGGTGGAATTCGTAGCCATTGTAGGCTTTGCGCACGGTGTTCACCAGAGCATCCAGCTTGGTCAGCGCCCACTTATCCAGCTCTTCCATATCCTGAGGAACCACCAGATTATTGGGGTCGAACTCGTTCAGGTTGCCCAGGCAATAGCGGGCGGTATTGCGGAACTTCAGATAGTTCTGGGCAATCTGCTTGAATATCTCCTTGGAGCAACGTACATCGGCATGGTAGTCGGAAGAAGCAGCCCACAGGCGGACAATATCCGCACCGAAGTCCTTAATCAGATCCGCAGGATCCACGCCGTTGCCCAGAGACTTGTGCATTGCCCGTCCCTGGCCGTCCACCGTCCAGCCATGGGTCAGAACCTGCTTGAAAGGAGCTCCCTGATCCAGTGCGCCGACAGAGGTCAGCAAGCTGGACTGGAACCAGCCACGGTACTGGTCGGCACCTTCCAGATATACATCCGCAGGCCACAGCTCCGGCGTGCGGTGCATCAGGGAAGCATAGTGGGTAGAGCCGGAGTCAAACCAGCAGTCCAGCGTATCCTTCTCCTTGTCGAAGGTCTTGCCGCCGCAGTGGGGGCAGGTAAAGCCTTCCGGAACCAGCTCCATAGCCTCTTTCTCGAACCAGATATTGGAACCGAATTCATCGAAGAGCTTGGACAGCTTTTCAATGGACTGGGGATTGGACACAGGCTTGCCGCAGTCCTTGCAGTAGAACACGGGAATGGGCAGACCCCAGCGGCGCTGGCGAGAGATACACCAGTCGGCACGCTCCCGGATCATGCTGGTCATCCGGTCTTCGCCCCAGGCAGGGTACCACTGAACATTCTCAATAGCCTTGATGGCCTGATCCTTAAAGGATTCCACAGAGCAGAACCACTGGGGCGTTGCCCGGAAGATGACGGGCTTCTTGCAGCGGTCGTGATGGGGATAGGAGTGGACAATCTGCTCGGCGGCGAACAGGGCACCGCTCTGGCGCATATCCTCCAGAATGACGGGGTTACTCTCCTCCGTCTTCATGCCGGCATACTTTCCGGCGTAGTCGGTATGGCGGCCGTAGTCATCCACAGGCACCACCAGCTCCATGCCGTAGCGCATGCAGGTCTGGTAGTCATCGGCACCAAAGCCGGGAGCCGTGTGTACGCAGCCGGTACCGGAATCCATGGTAACGTACTCCGCATTGACCAGGCGGGAGGTCTTGTCAATAAAGGGATGCTGCGCCAGCATATTCTCGAAGAAGGCACCGGGGTAGGTAGCCACAACCTGGTAGTTCTCGATGCCACCCATCTTCATGGTCTTCTCCATCAAGGCTTCGGCAACAATGTAGGTCTCGCCATTTTCGGCCTTCACCAGCACGTAGCTGTCCCGGGGGTGCAGGCAGATGGCCATGTTGCCGGGCAGCGTCCAGATGGTGGTGGTCCAGATCACGAAATAGGTATTGCTCAGGTCAAACTGTGCTAGCTTGCCCAGATCGTCCTTCAGCGCGAACTTAACGTATACAGAGGTACAGGGATCGTCCTTGTACTCAATGTCCGCTTCTGCCACGGCAGTGGCGCAGGCGGGGCACCAGGTTACAGGCTTCAGGCCCTTGTAGATATATCCCTTGTCGAACATGCGGCCAAAGACCTTTACTTCCTGTGCTTCGAAGTGCTTGTCCATGGTACGGTAGGGATGCTCCCAGTCGCCCACAACGCCCAGGCGCTTGAAGCCGCTCATCTGCTTCTGGATAAAGTCCTCGGCAAAATCGGCGCAGGCCTTACGGAATTCAGGCACGGTCATATCCTTGTTCAGCTTTTTCTTGGAGTTTTCGATGGCACGCTCAATGGGCAGACCGTGGTTGTCCCAGCCGGGCACATAGGGGGTATAGTAGCCCATCATGGCATGGCTGCGCACAATAAAGTCCTTCAGGGTCTTGTTCAGTGCGTGACCCATGTGGATATAGCCATTGGAGAAGGGAGGGCCGTCATGCAGGACGAAACGAGGCAGATCCTTGTTCTTTTCCAGCATGGCGTTGTAAAGATCCATGTCTTCCCAGGCTTTCAGCATACCCGGCTCCCGGGCAGGCAGACCGGCCTTCATGGGGAAGCCGGTTTTCGGGGTGATAATGGTATTTTTGTAATCCATTGGTTGTTTACCTCCGTTGGTGGATTGTTTCATAAAGCAGGAGCATCCTGCAAAAAAAGCCTTTGTCCCTTAGAAATAAGAGACAAAGGCGAATATACCTCTGCGGTACCACTCTTGTTCCGCTTATGCGGCACTCGATCCTCGCTATATCGGGCGAACCCGGTGCGGTCTACTGGGCACATTGCCTTTGGGCGCACTGCTTGGAGGGGATAAGGCTGGGGATCTCCGCTGTCTTGCACCATCCGGCAGCTCTCTGTGGGAGGTTGGCTCCAGTCTCCTGTCCTCGTCTTGGCATTACATATCCGAAAATTCAGCCATGCCGCAATCTTGCGATGCTTTGGCTTACTTATGGGTGGGGTCGTAATTCCGGCCGAATTGCAGGTTCAGGTTAGCAAAGCGGCTGGTGGTGGTATCGTTCTCCGGGTGCTTGGGGGCAGCCTTGGGCGCAACGTCCTCGGTGGTGCCAACCAGAGCCTCTACATTGTGGGCGATCTCATCGGCCACGGAGAAACTGGCGGGAGCCACTGCCTGGGCAGCGGGAGTGCTCTCGGCCACGGGAGCTACAAAGCTGGCCGTTGCCTTAGGGGCTGCGGCAGGTGCGGCGGGCGCAACGGTAGCAGCGGCACCCTTGATCCGCTCCAGAGCCTGGATGCAGGAACGCATCTGCTCCTGAATCTCGGCAATGCGGGCATTGGCAGCCTTGCGTGCCTCTTCTACCCGGGCATTTTCCGCGGCGATCAGCGCCTCGGTATTGCCGGTGGGAGCGGCGGGCACAGCGGAAGCGGTAATCTGCTGGGCTTTGGCATTGGCCTCCTTCAGCAGCTGCTCACAGCGAGCCTTTGTATCCGCCATCATCTTGGCGCAGGCAGCCTGAGTAGCGGCGCTGTTGTCTGCCGGAGCAGCCTTGGGAGCGGCAGCCTCACCCTTGCGGTATTCTTCCAGCTTGCCAGCCAGAACACGGAGCTTGCTCTTGAGCAGAGCATTCTCCTTGTAAAGGGTTACATAATCTTCTGTCAGGGGTTCCAGGAATTCATCCACCTGCTGCATATTGTAGCCGCCGAAGGATGCCTTCTTGAAGGCCACCTGATCAATCTGTTGGGGAGTAATCATATCTGTTTCTCCTTCCTATAATTCGTAAAACAAAGGGTATCCGGGTTTAGATGTAATTTTCCACCTCTGCCTGGAGGGATTCCAGGTCGCCCACAATGTCCATATTGTGGGGGCAGAACAGGTAAGCAGACTGGGCAATCTTCTTCACATCTCCATCCAGAGCGTAAACACAGCCGGACAGGAAATCCACCACCCGGCGTGCCATAGCCTTGTCTACATTTTCCATGTTGACAATGACCGCCTTACGGTTGCGCAGATCGTCCGCAGCCTTGGAGGTATCGTTAAAGCTGCCGGGGCGGAACAGCACAACTTCCTGCTTATTTGCAGAAGAGGACGTGTGCAGCACGGGGCCATTGAAGCCACCGGAAGCACTCACACCGGGCATACTGCTGCCGGCAGGAGCAATGCTGCCAAAGCCGAAATCATCGGTATCCTCTTCTTCCGGTTCTTCCTCTACGGGCGCTGCGCTGCGGCTGCGACGCACGGGAGCGCTGCGGCGGGGAGGAACATCTTCTTCCTCGTATTCGTCATCGGCGTAGTCTTCGTCTTCGTCGTAATCATCGTAATCGTCGTCGGTATAGGGCTGGGCAAACTTTTTCACGTTATCCCAAAGGCTCATTTCTGTATATCCTCCTGTATATTTGCATCTGATTGATGAGGCGTGTTATAATCTCTGGCACCAAAAATCGCGGTACCAACACGAACCATGGTACTGCCGCAGGCGATGGCGTCGGCAAAATCGCCGGACATACCCATAGATAGACAGTTCACTGTAACATTATCCTTCTTTTTTGCCCATATGTCAATATAAATTTGCCGCATTTTCAGAAAAAATTTTAAATTATCGCCAGGTTTCCAGCTGATTGGGGGAATTGCCATAAGTCCGCGGAGACAAATATTGGGAAAACTGTCAATTTTGTCAATGATTGGCAAAATGTCCCCGGCAGAAAATCCCGACTTTGCCTCCTCCTGGCCGATGTTTACCTCCAAAAGGATGTCCTGGCGCAGTCCCTGACGGGCCGCTTCCCGGTCTATGGCCGTGAGCAGCCGTTCACTGTCCACGCTCTGGATCAGATCCACTTTGCCCACCACCTGCCGCACCTTGTTGGTTTGCAGATGGCCGATAAAATGCACCTGCGCTCCTGCGTAGGCATTCTCTTCCAGCTTCCGGGTCAGCTCCTGCACCCGGTTTTCTCCACAGATTTCCACACCGGCGGCTATGGCCTGGCGGACAGCTGCGGCATCGTTCATTTTCGTTGCGGCGCACAGGCGAATCTCTCCCGGATCCCGCCCAGCGGCCAGCGCCGCTGCTGTAATCTGTGCCCGGACAGAGGCAACATTATCTGCAATGGACATATTCAGCGCTCCTATCTTTGTCTAAAACTGGTCAGCTTCCGAAAGCGTGTATGCAGGAAAAGGCGGCGGAAGTGTTTCTTCCGCCGCCGGGGCATGCCTGGGCGGCTGTCAGGCAGTGGGCGTGGCTGCCTTGAGTGGCCGCATAGGCGCAAGAGTGGATATGGCATGCTTGTAGATCATCTGCTGTTTTCCATCGGAAACCAGCACCACCACAAAGCTGTCAAACCCGGTGATCACACCCCGGAGCTGAAAGCCATTCATAAGAAACAGCGTCACGGGAACTTTCTCCCGACGAACTTCCTTCAAAATGGCATCCTGTAAATTCATTGTTTCATTCATATGTATACCCTCGTTTCTTCGTTTTGGAGTACACATATGCTAGCACGGTTTAGCTGTCGATTTCCTGAATAATCTGTCGGGCTGCCCGGAAAATTTCCTCGCCGTCTCCGTCATGCCTGTGCAGCCAGTGCATGTTGCCGTTGCGGCGGAACCAGGTCAGCTGCCGCTTGGCATACCGGCGGGAGGATTGGCGCACCGCGTCCGCCGCCTCTTCTATGGTTCCTTCCCCCCGCAGTGCCGCCACAAACTCTTTATAGCCAATGGCCTGCATGGCAGTGGCCTTCTCCGGAACGCCGGAGGCCAGCAGATTCTGAATTTCCTCCACCAGCCCCTGCTCCAGCATTACACTCACCCGCCGGTCAATTCGGCTGTAGAGGTCTGCCCGGTCTTCAAAATCCAGTCCCAGCCACACAGGAGTAAATCTTGGGGGCTTCTGCTGGGTACGCAGGTTGTGCTGGGTAATGGTCTCCCCGGTTTCCAGGTACACTTCCAGCGCCCGCAGCAGCCGCTTCCGGTCTGTAATACGGCTTGCCGCCTGTGGATCCACCTGCTCCAGCCAGGAACGCATAGCTTCCATCCCCTGCTCATCCGCCTGGGCTTCCAGCCTCTCCCGCACTCCTGTGGAGGGAAAGGGGGCAAAATCATTGCCTTTTATCAGGCTGTCCATATACAGCCCGGTGCCACCGGCCACGATGGCTACTTTCCCCCGGGCTACGATGTCTTCCACGATTGGTGTGGCCATGGCGCAGTAACGGCTGACGGAGAAATCCTCCTCCGGCTGTGCCACGTCAATCATATGGTGCACAATGCCCCGGCGCTCCTGAACGGTGGGTTTGGCGGTTCCAATATCCATGCGGCAATAGACCTGCATGGAATCACAGGACACCACTTCCCCATCCAGTTCTCTGGCCAGCTCCACGGCCAGCGCGGTTTTTCCGGAGGCGGTGGGGCCGGCGATACAAATAATCGGGTTCATATCAAGTCCTCTTAAACTGCTTTTCCAGCTGCTTCTTGCTCAGCGTTACGCAAATGGGACGGCCGTGGGGGCAGTATTTCAGATCCTCCCGTGCCATCACCTGCTTGACTACCTCCAAAAGCTCCCGATCATCATTGACCCATCCGGCCTTGATGGCAGCCTTGCAGGCCACCGTATGCAGCATCTCGTCCCGGACGGTTTTCGGATCCGTGATCTTCCCCCGCAGCAGGCTGTCCGCCAATGTCTCCACGGTTTCCGCGGCGGCATCCGGTGTCAAATCCATGGGAATCTGGCGCAAAAGCAGCGTATTCTCTCCAAATTCTTCCACTTCAAAGCCCAGAGATTCCATCATCTCCAGCTGGCACATCACCGCTGAAGCTTCCTTCGGTTCCAGCCGAACCGGAATGGGGGTAAGCAGCGTCTGCCCGGTGATGGCCTCCTGATTGGCTTTCAGTTTGTCAAACAGGATCCGCTCGTGGGCGGCGTGCTTGTCTATCAGGAACGCCTCTTCCCCCTGCTCCACCAGGATATACGTGCGGTACAGCTCCCCCACCATGCGCCAGGGAAGCTCCTTGGGCATCTCCAGCCCCATCTGTTCCGGTTCCGGCTGCCGCTCCGCTTCTTTCCGGGCAGGAGGCTCCGGCAGTGGCTGCTCCTCTTGCGCATCCTCTCTCTGCGGCAATACCGGCAGTTTGACCGGAATCGGCGCCTTGGCAGAAAGCTTTGGCTCCTCCTTTTGTGGGAGCAGCACATCTGAGCACAGCCTGGGGGGATCCTGGCGCATTTTTTCCAAAACCCCCGCAGCAGCCGCAGGTTCCGGCTTGGGTGCGGATTGCATGGCCTTAGAAAATGTCTTAAACTCCTCTGTGGTCATGGTTCGGAAAAATTCCTTCTTGGGGGCAGGTGCCCTGTTTGGTTCCATTCCGGGAAGTTTGGGCGGTGCCGCCTGCCCGGAAGCGGACTGGGATGTAAAAGTTGTTACATTGGGATTCTGCCGAAAGCGCACCTCCGGCCTGTCCGGCGTTTTGTTCAGCGCTCCCAGCACGCCATAGTGGACACAGTCAAACACGGCCTTCTCATTGAGGAATTTCACCTCAGTTTTTGCCGGGTGGACATTTACATCCACCGCCGCTGCCGGTACCTCCAGACTCAGCACACAGGTAGGGAATTTCCCCACCATAAGCTGATTCCGGTAAGCTTCTTCCAGCGCCGTGATCAGCATTCTGGATTTGACCGGCCGGCCGTTTACAAAAAAGGTCTGCAAATTCCGGCTGGGACGGGCATCGGTGGGCTTGGATACGAAGCCGGTCAGGCGATACTTCTCCCAGGTGCTGTCCACGGGAATCATTCCGGCGCTGTCCCGGCCGTATACGCAGTAAACCGCCGCCTTCAAATCCCCCGTTCCGGGAGTAGAAAGAATCTGCTTTCCGTCCCTTATCAGGCTGATGGCACATTGAGGATGAGCCAGAGCCTGCAGCTGCACCGCTGCCGTCACACGGGAACCTTCCACCGAGTCGGACTTCATGAATTTCATCCGGGCTGGGGTATTGTAAAAAAGATCCCGGATGATGATGGTTGTACCATCCGGGCAGCCTACCTCGGATTCCTCCGTCACGCCGCCCCCTTCCAGGTGCAGGCTGACGCCCGTAAGGCTGTCCGGAATTTTGGTCATCAAATCAATCCGGCTGACGGATGCAATGGCCGCCAGAGCCTCTCCGCGGAATCCCATCGTACCGATTGCCGCCAGATCCTCCTCCGTGCGCAGCTTACTGGTAGCATGACGCAGGAAGGCAGTACGGGCATCCTGGGCGGACATACCGCAGCCATTGTCTGTGACCCGCAGAAAGGTCATACCGCCGTCCCGGATCTCTATGGTAATTTTTGTTGCTCCGGCATCCACGGCATTTTCCAGCAGCTCTTTGGCCACGGAAGCCGGACGCTCCACCACCTCACCGGCAGCAATCAGGTTGGCAAGATGAGGAGAAAGCTGAATGATTTTCGGCAAAAAGATCACCTCAACAAGTTCAGACTATACAGGTTGATAATGGCATGCATAACAATGGGGCCATAAATCGTGCCGCTTTTTACATAGCACCACCCCAGGCACAGCCCGGCGGGCAGATACTGCAAAAACGCCAGGACAACATGCAGCGTAGAATACACACCGAGATAACCCAGGATGTGAATCATGGAAAAGGCTGCCATGGATATGAGATACGCCGCCACCTGGGATGTTTTATAAAGATTGCGGAACACCAAGCCCCGGAAAACGCATTCCTCCGCCACCGGTGCCAGAATTCCCGTGCCCAGCAGCATCAGATAGTAATTCCCCTGAGCCATCGAGACAATGGAGGCATCGTTTTTGTTGACAAATGCCGAATCCAGCTGAGCCAGGCACCAGTTCATACCACGGAAGCTGGCCCAGTAGGCCACCAGTGCCAAAATAATCGCCTGGCAGAACAGCGCTGGATGCGCTTTCACGGTTTTCAGGTTTCCTGCCAGAAATTTATGGTAAATCCAAATACTGGCCAAAAAATTAATGAGAAAATATGTAAAGTTCACCTCCGTCGGGGTAAACCTTTTGGAAATCAGTGGTAGCACCTCACTGAGCAGACCGGGCAGCAGCAGTATCTGAAATGCATAATACCCCCAGCCTACAATGGTCTCATCCCGCCGGAGGGCGGGTGAGGAAATGGATTGTTTTGCCATGATATAGATCCTTGTATTGCTTAAATAAAGATGGTTCCCAAAGAGGCAGCGCTTAATTCAGCATCTTCCGCAGGCGGTACAGGTGATTCATCGCTTCAATCGGTGTCAGTGTCTCCACTTCGATCTTCTTCAGCTCGTCACACACCTGATTTGCCGCCAAATCCAGCATAGAAACCTGCTCCTCCGGCTCTTTGGAAGCAGATGCCATGGGTGCACTCCCCTCCGCTTCCAGCTCTGCCAGAATCTCTCTGGCACGGGTGATCACACTGCCGGGCAGCCCTGCCAGCTTGGCAACCTCAATGCCATAGCTGTCATCCGTGGCACCGGGAACGATTTTCCGCAGGAAGATCATTTGATCGCCCCGTTTTTTTACTGCGATATTGTAGTTTTTCACATTGGAAAGCTTGCTTTCCATGGTAGAAAGTTCATGGTAGTGGGTCGCAAACAGCGTCTTTGCCCCCAGGCGTCTGGGGTTGGCCGCAAATTCCAGCACCGCCCGTGCGATGCTCATGCCATCATAGGTAGAAGTGCCCCGGCCAATCTCATCCAGGATCAGCAGGCTGCGGGAAGTTGCGTATTTCAAAATGGATGCCACTTCGGACATCTCCACCATGAAGGTAGACTGGCCGGATGCCAGATCATCGCTGGCGCCGATCCGGGTAAACACCCGGTCCACCAGGCCTATGCGAGCCGCCCGGGCAGGCACGAAGGAACCCATCTGCGCCATCAGCACAATCAATGCCACCTGACGCATATAGGTGGATTTACCCGCCATATTGGGACCTGTGATAATGGCGACCTGGTTGTCGCTGCCACCCAGGAGGGTATCATTGGGCACAAAGAGGCTGTCTTTCAGCATTGCCTCCACCACCGGATGGCGGCCTGCGGTAATGGAAATCTCCTGACCCAGACTGATTTCCGGGCGGCAATAGCCCCGCTGCACCGCAACAGAGGCCAGGGAGCACAGGGTGTCCGCAGCCGCCACGGCGGCGGCAGATTCCTGCACCTTCGGTGCCAGCTGCGCCAGCTCCTCCCGCAACCGGGTAAAGATCTGGTACTCCAGCGCCGTCAGCCGATCCTTGGCCGTAAGCACCTGGGTCTCCAGTTCCTTCAGCTCCTGGGTAATGTAGCGTTCGCAGTTAGCCAGGGTTTGCTTGCGGATATAGTGTTCCGGCACCTGGCTCATAAAGGACTTGGACACCTCGATGTAGTAGCCAAACACCCGGTTGTATCCCACCTTCAGGGTGCGGATTCCGGTTTTCTCCCGCTCGCGGGCTTCAATGGCCGCAATGGTGCCGGAGCCGCCTTCCATAATGTCCCGGAGTCTGTCTGCCTCTGCGTCCGCGCCCCGGCGGATGATGCCGCCCTCCCGGATGGTCAGGGGGGGATCTTCCACTATGGTGGTTTCAATTTTCTCCGCCCAGTCCGTCAGCGGGTCAATGGACTGGCTCAGCTTTTGCAGCAGCCCACTGTCTGCCAGAGAAAGCTGCTGCTTCACCTGAGGCAGCGCCCGCAATCCCCGTGCCAGGCTGAGCAGATCCCGGCAATTGACCGTACCCGTAACAATACGGGTCATTACCCGCTCCATATCCGTAACATCCTTCAGCGCTTCTTCCAGTTCCCCACGGATAATGGGATTTTCCACCAGTGCTTCCACTGCGGCATGGCGGCGGGTGATCTCTGCCGGATCCAGCAGCGGCTTTTCCAGCCAACTGCGCAGCATCCGCCCGCCCATGGCGGTATGGGTCTTGTCCAGAACCCACAGCAGCGTACCCCGCTTATCCTTGGAGCGCATGGTCTCCGTCAGTTCCAGGTTCCTCCTGGCATCCAGATCCAGCTCCATGAAGCGGCCGGTGGTATAGTATTGCAGCTGGCGGATATGCGCCAGGTCATTTTTTTGCAGGCTAAGCAGGGTTTTCAGCAGAGCACCGCTGGCTGTAACCGCCTGGGTAAAAGAACCCAGGCCCATATCCTGAATGGTTTTGCCAAAGTGCTTCTGCAGCAGCTTCTCCGCCTCATCCAGGCGAAAATCTTCTTCCCGCCCCTCGTCCACGCAGCAATTCAGCCGACGGAACAGGGTATCGGAAATACTCTCCTCCCGGCTGTCCTCTCCGAAGCGCAGCACCTCGCTGGGGGAAAACCGCCCCAGTTCCGAGGTGACTCCCCGGGAATCGGTACATGTGGTGGCAAAGAAAGCGCCAGTGGACAAATCGCAAAAGGCCATACCGAATTTGCCGCCCTGGGCGTAGATGCAGCCCATGTAATTGTTGCGCCGCTCTTCCAGCATGCAGCTTTCCGTAACCGTGCCGGGCGTGATGATCCGGGTAATATCCCGCTCCACCAGCCCCTTTGCCGTGGCAGGATCCTCCATCTGCTCGCACACAGCTACCTTGTAGCCCTTTTGCACCAGACGGGCAATGTAGGCATCCACACTGTGGTAGGGCACGCCGCACATAGGGGTCTGCTCTTCCTTGGGTTTTCCACGGTCCCGGGTGGTGAGCGTCAGATCCAGCTCCCGCCCTGCCAGAATGGCATCCTCATTGAACATTTCATAAAAGTCGCCCAGCCGGAAAAACAGGATACAGTCCTGATTTTTCTCTTTCAGTTCCCGGTACTGACGCTGCATGGGGGTAAGTTCCGTATTGGCCATGTTCTCCCTTATCTTTCTTCGGCAAGTTCGCCGGTGAGGCTCCAGGTGGTTGCCCCGGTAATGCGGATGGTTGTATATGTGCCGATCAGAGCATCCTCCCCCTGGAAACGTACCAGGCGGCCGCCTTCTGTTCTGGCTGTCAGATTTTCTTTCTCTCTCCCGTCTACCAGACAGCGCAGGATTTTCCCTACGTATGCCCCGTGGAGTTCCTCGGAAATGGCATTCTGCCGGGCGCAAAGCTCGTCGAACCGGCGGTTCTTTTCCTCCCTGGGCGTAGGATCCTCCATCGTTGCCGCAGGGGTACCGGTACGAGGGGAGAAAATGAAGGTGAACAGGCTGTCGTAGCGCACCTGCTCAATCAGAGACAGCGTCTCTTTGAATTCTTCCTCCGTCTCTCCGGGGAAGCCTACAATTACATCGCTGGTCAGAACCAGATCCGGCATCACCCGCTTGGCATAGAGTACTTTATCCAGGTAGGTCTCCCGGTCGTAGTGCCGGTTCATCGCCTTGAGCACCCGGGAGGAACCGGACTGGAAGGGCAGATGCAGCTGCTTGGCAATTTTATCGTTGGCTGCCATGGTATCAAACAGCTTGTAGGAAGCGTCTCTGGGGTGGCTGGTCATAAAGCGCACCAGAAAATCCCCGGGAATCTGGGCAATCTGCGCCAGAAGGTCGGCAAAATCCATGCCGCAATCCAGATCTTTTCCGTAGGAATTCACGTTTTGTCCCAGAAGGGTAATGTCCTTACAGCCGTTTTCAATCAGCTGCCGGCATTCTGCCAGGATATGCTCCGGACGGCGGCTGCGCTCTCTGCCCCGAACATATGGCACGATGCAGTAGGTACAGAAATTGTTGCAGCCATACATAATAGAAACCCATGCCTTCAGTTGGGAATCCCGCACCTGGGGAATGCCCTCGGCAATGGAGCCCGGCTCATCTTCAATGTAAAACTGACGCTTTTTCCCGGTAAGCACCCGGTACAAAATCTCCGGGAACTGCCACAGGTGGTGGGTAGAGAACACCCCATCCACAAAAGGATAGCTGCTGCGCAGCTTATCGCTTACCTTTTTCTCTCCCGCCATGCAGCCGCACAGAAAAATCTTCTGCTCCGGATGGCGGCGTTTGGTATGGGTCAATGCGCCCAGGTTGCCGAATACCCGCTGTTCGGCATGTTCCCGGATGGAACAGGTGTTCATTACCACCACATCCGCGCCTTCCGCCTGGTTTACAATGGCATATCCGCCCTGGCTCAGATAGCCCCGGAGTTTTTCCGAATCGGCCTCATTCTGCTGGCAGCCATAGGTTTCCACATAAGCAGTGGGGGTTCTGCCCCGTGTTTGCCACAGCGCCGCGATTTTATCGCAATAGGAAAACTGATTCTCCAGCTCTTCCCGGGAAATCACCGTTGTTTTTGTGTTCATAAAGGTTCATCCTTTGCATTTCTTTTCACCGTAAATCATACCATGAAACAGTCCGTTTTTCAAGGGAGAAATCCCTGGAAGGCCGGTGGTTTTCTTAGAAAAATGTGAACATTTTGTTTTTCCCTTGCATTCTTCTTCAAAGCGTGATAAACTGACCAGGATTATCACCACCCGGTAAAACCGGGAAGAAAGAGGATTGTTCATGAAAACCTGTAAGCACTGTGGTGCCCAGCTGGAAGACGAGCAAATGCTTTGCCCCAGCTGCGGCGCAGAAGAAAATACTGCCCCCGGGGAGGCCATGGAAGAAGCCACCCCCGCAGCAGCCGAAACCACTCCGGAAGCTGAACCCGCTTCCGAAGAAACCGCACAGCCCATTGCTCCCGCGCAAGAAGAGTCTGCCGAGGAACCTGCTGCTCCCGAAAAGAAGAAGGGCATGAGCGGTACCAGCGCCATTGCCCTGGGCATTGCCCTGGTAGTCCTGCTGGTTGCCATACTGGCAGTCTTCATCGCCAGCGGCAGAAGAAACGCCGCATCTGCCGGAGAAAATCAGGAAACCACCAGCCAGGTGACCGATCATACCGAGACAGAGCCGACTACCGAGGCCACCATTCCTGCTGACGGCAACCCCGAGGATGTTACCTGCAAGGGCAGCTACACCGTCACTGACGGGGAGGCCATTGCTAATGCCACTCAGGTTGTCGCCACCTCCGGGGCATATACCCTGACCAACAGCCAGCTTCAGATCCATTACCTGCTGACTGTGCAGAACTTCTACTCCCAGTACGGTGCCTATGCCTCCCTGTTCGGCCTGGACACCACCCAGAGCCTGGATACCCAGGTCTGCGGCATGGCAGAAAACCGCACCTGGCAGCAGCAGTTCCTGGAACAGGCGCTGTCCTCCTGGCAGGTTTACACCGCCGTTGCCCACGCCGCTGTGGAAAACGGCTACCAGCTCTCCGACGAGATTCAGCAGGAGCTGGATGGTCTGCTGGAAGGTCTGGAAGAAACCGCCCAGCAGAACGGATACGAAAACGCCACCGTCATGCTCCAGGAGAGCTATGGCAGCAACGTGACCCTGCAGGACTATAAGGATTTCTGGGGACTGTACTATCTGAGCAGCAGCTACTACAATGAAGTGACCGGCAGCTACGCCCCCACCGACGAAGAGATCCAGGCCTACTTCACGCAGCATGAAGCTGAATACGCTGAAAACGGCCTGACCCAGGACACCCACACCGTAGACGTCCGCCACATCCTGCTGATGCCGGAAGGCGCCACCAACGAAACCATCCGCAGTGAAACCTTCCCGGATGAAGCCTGGGAAACCGCCCAGGCCAAGGCTCAGGAGATTCTGGATCGTTACCTCGCCGGTGACAAAACCGAAGACAGCTTCGCCACGCTGGCAACGGAGTACTCCGAAGATCCCGGCTCTGCTGCCAACGGCGGCCTGTACACCGGTGTAAATGAAGGAGATATGGTTGCGGAGTTCAACGACTGGTGTTTTGATGCCGCCCGTCAGGCAGGAGATACCGATGTGGTAAAGACCAGCTTCGGTTACCACATTATGTACTATGTCGGCTCCACCACCGTATGGCAGGATACCGTTCGGAACGACATCATCTCCCAGTGGACCCAGGATTTTGTGGAAGAAGCGGAGGCCGCCAGCCAGGCAGCCATTGACTACAGCAAAATCTGCCTGATTCGCACCGCCACTGCATGATTATTCCGGGCTGCCGCCTCCCCGCGGCAGCCTGTTTTTATACGCACACACTCGCTACGTACAAGTAAGGAGAAGCCTATGTCTTCCAAACTGCAAAAGAAACTGTTATCCCTGTCTCTTGCCCTGATTCTGCTTTCCGGCTGCGCCGCAGCTGAAAATCCCCCCACCGTTCAGGAGAGCACCCAGCAGGCCACACAGGCCTCCACGCTGCCGGAATACACCCAGCCGCAAACCACCCAGGAAGAAGTGGATCCCATCCGGCAAATGCTGGACAGCATGACCCTGGAAGAAAAAATCGGGCAGATGTTTCTGGTTCGCTGCCGAAAGGAAACTGCCCTGGAGGACATTCTTGCCTATGCCCCCGGGGGATACGTTCTTTTCGGTGTGGACTTCGATGGGCAAACCCCGGAAAGCATCCGCAGTACTCTGGCCTCCTGGCAGAGTCAGTCAACCATTCCCATGCTTATGGCCGTGGATGAAGAAGGCGGTACCGTCTGCCGGGTCAGCAACCATAGTGCGTTCCGCGCCGAACGCTTCCCCTCTCCCCGGGATGCCTATTCCCAGGGCGGGCTGGAACTGGTTTTCAGCCTGGAATCGGAGAAAGCCTACCTGCTGCATTACCTGGGACTGAACGTAAACCTTGCCCCGGTGTGCGACATTGCCCAGGAGCCAGGCTCCTTTCTGTACCAACGCTCCCTGGGGGCTGACCCCATCACCATCGGTGCCTTCGTATCCGGCGCATTGCAGCGCATGCAGGAATACGGCGTTGGTGGCGTTATGAAGCACTTCCCCGGCTATGGAGAAAACGGGGACACCCACGTGGCCTCCATCACCGATACCCGCAGCCTGGAAGAACTGGAAGGGCGTGACCTTCTCCCATTCCGGCAGGGCATCGCCACAGGCTTGGGTGCAATTATGGTTTGCCATAACATCGTGACCGCCCTGGATGATACACTTCCGGCCTCCCTCTCCCCCAATGTAATGGCATACCTGCGGGAGGAGATGGCCTTTTCCGGTGTGATTATCACAGACGATCTTTCCATGGGCGCATTGGCTGGCTATACCCCGGAGGAGGCGGCTGTGCTGGCGGTGAAGGCCGGAACCACCATGCTGTGCAGTACGGAGTTCGCCCCCCAAATCGCCGCCGTAACCCAGGCCGTAGACCGTGGAGAAATTTCCCTCTCCACCATTGAGGACGCAGCCTATCGGGTTCTCACCTGGAAGCAAAGCCTGGGTCTTCTTTAATCCCCAGGAACCGCCGGGCATCCTGACCTGCCTGAGTATTTTTCAGGAACACCACGTTCAGCTCATGGGCACCCGTAAGCTCCGGGCAGGTAAATCGGCCAAAAGCCTCCCCCTTGACCACAGCTTCATACAGAAAGCTGATTCCCCAACCATCCAAAACCAGTGCCTTAATCAGTGTAAAGGAGCTGATGCAGCTTATCTCCGCAAAATGCTGAATGGTGTATCCCTGCCCGGCCAGCTCCCGCTCCAGGATATTTCTGGTTCCGGAACCCTGCTCCCGCAAAATCAGCTTTTGGTGGAAAACCTCCTCCAAGGATACCTGCCGTCCGGAAAAGGGATGCTCCGGTGCGCAGATGCCGATATAAGGCTCCCGCCGGAAGAGGAAATGGTCATATTTCTCTTTGTCAAAGATCCCTTCCAGCACCGCAAAATCCAGCGCTCCCCCCTCCAGCCCTTCCAGAAGGTGCGCCGTGTTATCCACCAGAAATTCCAGCCGATTCTCCGGATTGGACAAAAAATCCCGGATCTCCGGCAAAAGAATATAGTCACCCACAGACTTGGTGGCGCCGATGCGCAGCAGCTTTTTGGGCTGCTGCCGCAAACGTGCCATCAGGTTTTCTTCGTTATAGCGCGCAGAGGCGGCATATTCCCGCAGAATTTCTCCCTGCTCCGTGAGCCGCAGCCGCCGGGCACTGTAAGAAAACAGGGAAACACCATACTGCTCCTCCAGTGCCTGAATGTGCTTGCTTACCGTGGGCTGGCTCATATGCAGCGCCTCCGCGGTTTTCCCATAGTGCATCAGCCTGCACAGGGTAAGAAAGGTTTCCAGCTTTTGTTCCATAGTTCCTCCATATATTCCAAAATAGAATAGCTGCATTCCTTACAATGCCTTTATTTTATCGCATTCCTGCGCTAAAATAAAGGCCGAAATAAAGAATTGGAGGAAGTTCCATGAAAAAATACATATCCTATCTGCCCGGTGCCGCTCTGGCACTGGCAATCGCCGCCCTGGCCAAATGGCTGGAGACTCTGGAAAACGCCGCCGGAATCCACGTGATCGGCGCATCCGTCATTGCGCTGTTCATCGGCATGCTGGTAAACGCTTTCTATAAGCCCACAGCCGTCACCGCTCCCGGCATCAAGTTTACATCCAAAAAGATTCTGAAGTTCGCCATCATCCTGCTGGGTGCCAGCCTAAACATCCGTACTGTACTCACCGTTGGCAAATTCTCCCTGACGGTAATGGTATTCACCCTGGCCACCTGCTTCGGCCTGGGTGCGCTGATTGGCCAGGCGCTGGGTCTGAACTGGAAGACCAGCTCCCTGATCAACGCTGGCACCGGCATCTGCGGCGGCAGCGCCATTGCCGCCATTGCCCCGGTAATCGACGCAACGGATATGGACATTGCCTACGGCATGTCCGCCACCTTCCTGTTCGATACCGTTATGGTGGTGCTGTTCCCCATTCTGGGACGGGCTATGGGGCTTTCCGACGCGGCATTTGGTCTGTGGGCCGGTACTGCGGTAAACGACACATCCAGTGTGGTTGCCACTGGCTATGCCTTCAGCGAGGCTGCCGGTGACTTTGCCACCATGGTAAAATTGACCCGTACCCTTTCCATCATCCCGGCAGTGCTGGTATTCGCAGCCATCAGCCTGCATATCAAGCGCAAAGAGCAGGCCGCCGATGCCACTGTCAAAGTAAGCATCCGCTCTATTTTCCCCTGGTTCATTCTGGGTTTTCTGGCCATGTCCGCACTGACCAGCCTGGGGCTGATTCCCACCGGGCTGGCTGCCAGTCTGAAATCCATCAGCAAATTTTTGATGATCGCCGCCCTGGCCGCCATTGGTTTGAACACCAATTTCAAGGCACTGTGCCGCTCCGGTGCCAAGCCCATGCTCCATGGTTTTATTGTCTCCGCTCTGGTGGTCATCGTCGCCATTTTGGTGGAACATGCCATCGGCGTAGCCCCCTGCGGCACCTTGTAAGCATTTCCCATTCATAGCAAACGGCCTGCACCGGAATGACCCGTGCAGGCCGTTTTTCAGCTTTTTTCTGCTTTCATGGCTTCCAGACATTTTTTCCGCAGTTCATCCTCCTGCTGCTGGCACATCAGCTTCCGGGAACAGGCTACATATTCCCGACAGCCATGGCGGGCAATATAGTCCATAAGCACCGGGTTTGCCGTAATGCCGGTAAGCAACAACAAAAGCTCCTGTCCATCTCCAAAGCAATCGGAAATAAATCCAAAGGCTCCCGAAAGCGCGCGGCCTGTCCGTTGTACCTGGCAACGCCGGGCTTCCAGCAGCTCCTGAAAACGCTGCTCCAGGAAGCTGTCCCACTGCGCTTTTTCCCTGCACCGTGCCTCCCGTCCGGACTGCTGCCAGATTTCCAGAAGCCGGAGTGTGTTTTTCTCCTGAAGCAGCTTCTTGCCGCCCAACAACTGGAACCGAGACTTTGTTTCCAGCGCATTTTTCCGGGCAGACAGGAATTCTTCCAGGGTGTCGCTCCCATGCAGGAAGCTTTTCAGCAGTTCGTGAACGGCCACCGCCTGGCTGTCCTCTTTTTCGTAGGCTCGCCCCTCTCTGCCCAGCTGCTCCAGCACCAGATTGGTCACGAGAAAGCGCTCGGCGAAGTCACCAGCTGCGGCAAGCTTTACCCGGTCGGCATAAACAGACGATTCCGCCTGTCCTGTCAGCAGCTCCTCAATGGCATATTCCCGGCCGTATTTGGCATACAGCCGATAATAGGCATAAAAATCCCGGCAGGTTTCCTCCAGACGCAAAAACTCACCAATCACAGCCTCTGTTACGGGAATATCCAGCGTTTCATAGCTTTGCAGCAGCCGGGACAAATCCTCCCAACCCCGGGCCGTAACATAGCTGACGCTGTTTTCTCTTCTGCACACATGATAAAACCGTTCCGGTTTGTTTTTCAGGTACGACAGTACCGCCCCGTGGAGCCCCTGACCAGTGCCATATTCCAAAAATCCGGCGCACTGCGCCTCCACCTGGATATTGCGAATCCGATCCAGAGTAACAATGTCAAACTCCCGGACGGATTTGTTGTATTCCGGCGGATTTCCCGCCGCAATAATTACCCAGCCCTCCGGCAGTGTATGATTGCCAAAGGTTTTATTTTGCAGAAATTGGAGCATTGTCGGAACCAGGGTTTCGGAGACACAGTTGATTTCATCCAAAAACAGTATCCCCTCTTTTTTGCCGGTCTGCTCCATAGCCCGGTAAACCGTTCCGATGATCTCGCTCATGGTGTACTCCGTGATGGAAAACTCCCGGCCGCAATATGTCCGCTTTTGGATCACCGGCAAGCCTACAGCGCTTTGCCGGGTGTGATGGGTCATGGTATAGCACACCAGGGGCAGCCCGCACTCCCGGGCAACCTGCTGCACAATGGCAGTTTTTCCCACACCGGGCGGCCCCATCAGCAGCAGCGGTCTCTGGCGCACCACGGGGTAGCAATATGCCCCCCACTCGTCCTTTTGCAGATACGCCTGCAGGGTATTTCGAATTTCCTCTTTGGCATCCTGAATGTTCATCTTTTTCACTCCAATATCACACTGCGTGCCCAGGCAGGCACCAGATCCCGGCGTTGTCCTTCTCCTGCCAGCAAAAACACCGTTTCATAGGCGGGCTTTTCCGGGTATACGCCATCTCCATCCGTAAAGTACAGAAGCGCTCTGGGCATCCGGATGTCCCCCTGCTCCACCAAGCGCTCTATTTGCCGGAATACCGGTGTGTAGTCCGTTCCACCCCGCCCTTTTATTGTCAGGCCGTTGCAGTAAGACAGCCATTCCTCCCGGCTGCGCACAATGCGCCAATCCTGCAGGCAGCAATCGCACTGAAAAAATGCCACCTGCATTTTCCGGAAAAAATGCTCCCGGGCACTTAGGATCCCATACGCTTCTGCCAGGAAGCGGCTGACCAGCGCCCGATTGCAGGAAGCAGAGGTATCTATGGCAATGGCCAGGGTGTCCACCCGCCACACCTCCCTGTATTCCAGTGGCTCGATCAGAGGCATATTGCCATACAGAGCGATCCCCAGGCTGTAGGGAAGATAATCGATGCTGTCTTCATCCACTTCCAGCTCTTCTCCGGGCACCACATAGCGCTCCAGAAGACGGCTCAGCTCCGTCTTTCCCCGATGCAGCGGCTCCGGTGTTTCCTCCCGGTTTCCGCCGAAGCTGCCCCGCAGTCCTCCCCGGCCATCCAGGCCGGAGGCGGCACTTTTCCACTTCTGTGCCACTTCCTCCGGCAGCTGCCGGTTCCAGGCGCTGTGACTGTCAAAGCATACCGCCTGCTCCACCGCTTTCCGTGGCCAGGGAAGCCGGGGAAGCGCCGTCAGAATTTTCCAGGGGGTTTCCTCTGCCCACTGGCAAAGCGCCGGAAGCAGCCCGCTGTCCACTTCCAGTCGAGGTTCCCGCAGCTCCCGGATATATTTTTCCACCCAAATATCACAGGCCAGACCCCAATCCTCCGGTGCAATTCCCTCCGGTACACGGATATGCAGAAACAGACAGTGGAGCAGAATATGCAGGTACCCCCGGCGGGCTCGGGCAGGATTCTCCCCATAGAGGCCCACCAGTTCCCTGGTAGTATACAGCACCCGGCCATCCGTACCCAGAAAATCCCCCGGTCTCTGGGGCAGCAGTGCGAAAGCACCGTTCAGCGTCGGATACAGCCCGCACAACTCTGTGCGGCACATCTGCCATATTTCTTCCGCCAACGTATCCATACTGCCTCCTACAGGGAAAAATCCCGATCCCGGAATCCATACTCTTCTGTTTTTCTCCCCAGAAGCCAGGCAATTGCTTCCGCCCGCCCCAGCTGGATTGCCTGGGCAAGAAAGTCATCCACCTGCTCCCGGGTAAAGCCAACCACCTGCTCCAAAGCTGCCAGCTCGGCCACCTGGTTTTCTTCCAGCAGTGCCTGCACCGCCGGACGCAGACGGCGGGATAAATAAGCCCGATACGCTTCATTTCTGGCAGAATGCGCAAACCCTTCCAGCGCCACGGCCAGCCGTACTTCCTCCCTGGCCGCATGGTTAAACTTTTCCCAAAGCGCCTCCTCTGTCAGCCCCTGCTGTGCCAGAATACGCCTCTGCGCCGCAGCCGGAGAGCAACCATTGTATTCCATTGGGCACCCCTCCTTATGTTTCTATTATAGCCACTCTCCCTCCCGGACGCAAGCCGCAGTTGGGTGCGCCGCCCTCTTTTCCAGCCATATTCCATTTGACATACCTGGCATCCTTCTTCCGGGAAAGAAGCCCTTGCTTCTTTTCCGGGAACATGGTACAATGCCCCGGTTGCAAAAATCTTACACGCAAGGAGAAAAAACAATGACTCAATACACCGATCTCAACGGAAAAGAAGAACTGCTCGCTTCCATCACCGCTCTGGAGCAGGAGCTGGCTGCCAAAACCGGCAAACAGGTCTCCCTGGTTGCTTACAGCCCCGTCAGCTATGCTTCCATCAGCGAAGATGCCGAAGCTCTGGCCAAAATCACCGATTTGGAGCAGCTGATGTCCAAGAAAACTGGCAAGCAGATCGCCCTGGTAGCCTTTTCTTTGTAAAAATTCCGTTTTATCGCCCCCGGATTTGGGACTTCCCCGCCCGGGAGGCCGCTTCTTTCAGGTATATCATTTTTGATATACCTGGATAAATGTGGGGGATTTCCTTTGACTTTTCCCCGTATTTCTCCTATAATGAAAGAAAAATTTCTTGTGGTTCCACGGTGCGCAGGTCGGCTGCGGAACTTAAAAAGGGAACGGGGTGCAAGTCCCCACGCGGTAACGGCGCTGTAAGTGCAAAGAAGCGTGCCTTGTTGGCGAAAGCCAGTCATTGGAGAATTCCGAGAAGGCAGAGGGCGCTTTCGCTTGGATGCACAAGTCAGAAGACCTACAGGAAATCCGAAACAAGCAGGGAGCACACCTGCTTTGTTGTGTTGCGTAAAAACGTTCGCGGCAGTTTTTAACTGCCGTGATTTTTCTTTTTAAGGACATTACTGCCATGATTATGAACACACAGCAGCTTTTCTATCTGACGGAAATTGAACGCACCCGCTCCATTTCCCAAGCTGCGGAAAATTTATACATGAGCCAGCCGAATTTGAGCCGCATTCTGCGGGAGCTGGAGGGCGGACTGGGTTTTGCCATCTTTCAGCGTACCCGCCGGGGTGTACAGCCCACGGAAAAGGGTGCCCTCTTTTTGCAGCATGCCAAAAATATCCTGAGGGAGGCAGAATTTATGGAGCGCCTGGGGCCAAATCACAGCCCTGCCAGCCGCTTCCGGATTTGCCTGCCCCGCTCCTGGACTTTTTGGGAGCTGACCCAGCGGTATATTTCCACCCTGTCCCCGGAGGCCGCTCTGGACGCAAGAATCCGGGAGTGCCATCCCCGGCAGGCATTGGAGCTTCTGGGCAGCTGCGAAGCGGAAATCGCCGTGATTCGCTATGCCGTAGAATATCAGCCCTATTTTGAAGAACAGTGTTCGTCAAAGAAATTGCGTCTGACACCTTTGGATCAGGTGGAATACAGCCTGGTGCTGTCCAGAGACGATCCCCTTTCCCGGAAGCAGGAAAGCGCTGGAAAATTACACCGAGCTGCTGCACCGGGATGTATTTCATCCCGGCATGAAGGGCAGGCGCAGCCTTACCACCGTAGACCGGCTGGCACAGCTGCAGCTTCTGCGAACCCTTCCCCAGAGTTTTACCTGGTCAGAGCCTCTGCCCCCTTTGCTTCTGCAAACCGCCGCTCTGGTGCAGCTCCCCTGTCAGGAAGGCGGACAGCTGTACCGCAATGCCCTGGTGTGCAACCCTCAGTGCGCCATGTCCGAGATGGAACAGGATTTCTCCCAATGGTTGCGCATGGTCAGCGCCCAGACCATACCATAATTCCTTTTGCATGTCACATAGCAGTTTTGAGATTGTTCTTTCTTCTCTTTGAGCGTATACTTGTATCATAAAAGGTGCACCGGCATCTGTAGGCATCCCGGGTCGCACCCTCTGCTGTGCCGGTGGCATACCAGCATGGCCACCGGCATTTTCCAGCCTCCCCCTAAGGTGGGCGCTCACGCCACCCGCCTTCCTTACATCTGTGCGGCACAGGCATCCTCCCCAATCCGGATGCCCGTGCCGCGCTTTTGCGTTCTCCCAAAGCCGGTGCACAAATCGCTTTTCACAAATCTTGAGCAAAGTTCCCTCTTGTTTTTTGTCATGGGTTATGCGTTTAACCTTTGCGTTTTCTGGAATCAAGCGGTACAATAAAGCCAAACAAATCCGGAGGCTTTTCTATGAACCCGAAACAAAACTTTTTCTCATCCGTTTGTGCTCTGGCCATTCCCGCGGCACTGCAATCCATGCTCCAGTCCTCTTTCAGCATCGTAGACCAAATTATGATCGGCCAGCTGGGCAGCGTCAGCATTGCGGGAGTCGGTCTGGCGGGGAAATTTTCCTCCATCTATTCCGTGGTGATCTCCGCCATCGGTGCCGTAGCCGGAATCATGATCTCCCAGTACCTGGGGCAGAAAAACGCCCGGGAGGTGAAGCGCAGCTTCCGGATAAACCTGCTGCTGGGACTGGTACTGGCCCTGGGATTCAGCATTGCCTGCCTGGCTCTGCCCCGGCAAATCATGGGGCTTTACAGCAAGGATGCCTCCACCGTGGAGGCAGCAGCGAAATACCTGCTGCTGATCACCGGTACCTTCCTGCCTATGGCCGGCGCAACGCTGATGGCAACCCTCTTCCGCTGCGCGGAAAAAGCAAAGCTGCCGCTGTACGCCAGCATTGCATCGGCTCTGGCCAATACGGTTTTGAATTACATCCTGATTTTCGGTAAGCTTGGATTGCCCGCTATGGGTGCCGGAGGCGCTGCCATTGCCACCGTCATTGCCCAGTGGCTCAACTTCCTGCTGATGGTTCTCATGTATCGTCCCAGCCTGCTTCCCGCCGGCACCGCCAGCCCCGCCCAACGCTTCCATTGGCGGCAATATCTGGCTATGCTGCTGCCTCTGCTGGCCTGCGAAGTTCTGTGGAGCCTGGGTGAAAACGTCTACGCCGGTATTTACGGCCACATGGGCACCGATGCCACGGCCGCCATGACCCTGATCAACCCCGTACAGGGACTGTTCTTCGGTGCGCTGTGTGGTCTCAGCCAGGCTGCAGGCGTGCTGGTCGGCAAGCGCCTTGGGGCGGAAGAATACGAGAAAGCTTATCAGGAGTCCAAAAAGCTGATGCTCTGGGGCGCCATTGGTGCCGGAATTCTCTCCTGTCTGGTGGTACTAGGTAGCGGGCTGTATGTCCAAATCTATCGGGTCAGCCCCACCGTAAAGGCACTGACAAGACAGATTCTGTTTTCCTTCGCCCTGGTTGCCCCCTTCAAGGCGCTGAACATGATCGTAGGCGGTGGTGTTTTGCGCAGCGGCGGAAAAACCCAATATGTTATGGCCATTGATTTTATCGGCACCTGGATTTTCGGCGTACCTGTGGGATTGCTCAGCGCATTCGTATGGAAGCTTTCCATCCCCTATGTGTACCTTCTGCTTTCCCTGGAGGAATGCGTCCGCTTTCTCCTGTCCCTGGTGATGTTCCACCGGCGCAGCTGGATGCGCAGCCTGCAATCTCAAAAAAGCTGACCATCCTGCCACTTTTTCCTTTGCTTGTTTCCATCCTAAAAAATACTGCCATTGCCCGGGACAGTAGCAGTGTCCCGACAATGGCAGTATTTTTCTTATCACAAATTATCCCTGCAAAACGCTGCCAGATACGCAGCGTCTGCTTCTTCTGTATCTCCTTCCACCCGGAAGGTCACCGTTGCGCCCTGCTTCAGGCACAGGCGCATCATCCCGATTACCTTTTTGGCGCTGACCTCCGTCTCACCAAAAATCAGGTTTACCGTGCTTTCCAGCTTTCCCACAGTCTGAGCCAACTGTCCGGCAGGGCGGGCATGCAGCCCCTGAGGATCCTGAATGGTATGTTCAAACGTTTTCACACCCGCTCACCTCTCAGAGCAATGCCTTCAGGTTTTCATACGCACGTCTGGCCTCCGCCGGGATGGTGCGTCCGGTGGATTTATCCACAATGGAAGAATAAATATGTGGAATAACCCGCTCCACACCAGCCTCCAGGCACACCTGAACCACCGGAGCTACATTGTCCGGATCCAGCCCGCCGGTTGGCTCAACCATCGGCACGCCAAACTTTGCACAGGCCTGTGCCAACGCCCGCAGTTCTTCCAGGTGCTTCAGACCATGCATGTTGAAAAACTTCACAGAAGGTACGCCCACATCCCGCATCATGCATACCGCGGTTTCCACATCCACAATGCCCTTCTTGTGGGAATCGCTGATTGCGCCGGTGGAAATCTGCACCATGCCTACCGTGCCGGTCGGATACATCATACAATTGGTGACGGTATCCCAGCACTTGCTTGCGGTAAGCAGTCCCTCTGTATACAGTGCGCCGGTAAAGGTCTGGTTTACATGTCCGGGGTTTGTCATGGCTGCAACCTGTGCCGCCCGGGCAGCCTGCTTGGGATCGCCTCCACCCATGCCTACGGAAACATTTGGAAGCTTCTGCAGATACTCCCGTACCCGCTGGGCGCAGTCTTCCACGGTATCGAAATCCTTTGCCAGTACACCCACCAGCATATGCCCATCCAGCTGCTCTCCAATTTCCAGAGCATTCTCCAGATCTTTGGCGAGCAGGTTAATGGCGAATTTTTCCTTGTAAAAAGGAATGCGATGATAATTCATTTGCTTTGTCCTTTCCCTCTATGTACTCCACAAAACACTTTGGTTTTCCCACGCCGTCAGGCGTGGGAAAGCTTTACTCTTCCGTCAGCTCCCAAAAGCGGCGGATGACCAGCGCCACGTCTCCGGGAAGCATGGTTCTGGGATCAATGAGAATGGTTCCCTGATCCACAAAATGATTTCTTGTAAAGACTGCGGGGCTGCCTGCTTGCAGTTTTTCCGCCAGCTGCCGGGCTGTCAGCGCGCACTGGGGCAAAACATCCACCTTTGCCCGGTAGATTTTCCGTCCCGCATCGTCCGCTTTCACGCTTACCCGCAGACCGGAAAGCTGACCCAGTCCTTCTACCAGCTCTTCCACAATTTTCTTTTGCCGCAGGGCTTCCGCCTCCTGATCCCGGCAGGCATACAATTCCACAGCCTTTGCAATGCCCATCATGCACTCTTTGCCGATCTTTGCCGCACGGCCAACCCCTTTGTACTGAGCCTTGCATTTGGCAATATACGCCCGCTTACCGGTAATAAAGCCGGATGTGGGTCCCTCTACAGCCTTGGCTCCGCTGTAAATCACCATATCTGCTCCCAAAGCGGCATACTTGCACAAGTCTTCCTCCGCCGCGGCATCTACAATCAGCGGCAGGCCATGGGCATGGGCGATGGAGATCATCTCTTCCAGAGAAATCGTGGTCTCCTGTTGCACATGATGGGACTTGCAATACAGCAGCGCAGCGGTCTTTTCTGTAATAGCTGCTTCAATGTGCCATGCCCATGTCTGATTTACCTGACCGGCTTCCACAGGAATACCACCGCCAAGGCGGATCATCTGCTCCAAAGGTGCGCCATAGTTTACGGCGTGTCCTTTTTGCAGGATAATCTCATTTTTCAGCCCGCTGCTGTCCGGCAGCCGCTCCACCAGTCCGATGTCCTCTCCGGCAATGCAAGCCGCAGTCGCAATCATAATACCGCCGGACGCACTGTTGGTCACACAGGTATCTTCCGCACCTGTACACCGGGAAATCATCTCTCCCACCTGATCGATCAGCTCATCGATCACAACAAAATTCTGTCCGGCCTGTTTCACCGCCTCAGCCACCTGGTCACTGATGATGGATACCCCCAGCGCCGTCATGTGGCCACAGGCATTTACAACTCTGCGCAGGCCATTCGCTTCATATATGCTTGCCATATTACACCGCTACCGGAAACAGCACCGCCAGAATCAGAGCGCCCAGGATGGTACCGCCTACCATGGGCTTGTTCAGCTTCAGGAACAGGAAGGAACCGATGATTGCGCCCACGCCTGCGGGAATGCTGTAACCAACGGCAGAGAGAATGATCAGCGGAGCAAACCAGCGCCCGGCAGCGTTGCCGGCACCCATCATAATGCCCGTGCCGCCTGCAGCCATTCCCTCGGGCATGGCCGACTTAACGCCAACGATAATCAGGCCGATTACCAGACCCAAAACCGCACCGGTGAGCAAGGACAGCAGGAAGCTGTTTACCAGGAAATCCAGCCCCAGCGCCAGGCACAGGGATACCATACCCGTGCCCACACCCGTCATAATAGAACCACCAATGTCCAGAATACCAACCAGCGGGCCTTCCATAACACGGGCAAGCAGGAATCCGGTGCAATAACCAATGGGCGTGGAGAAATCCCCCGTTTCCAGGCCGGTACGTACCATCTCCGCCTGGGCAATTTCATTGAACAGACCATAGCCATAGGTTACAAACATATGGCCGCCGGCAAATACCGCCGCACACAGCAACGCGGTTAAAACAGGGAATGTCTTATTCTGCATCAACAGTTTTTTCAGTTTTTCCATTATGTATATCCTCCTAAAGCGTTTTTCGTCAAGCTGCGTACTGGCCGAAGGTCATAAATGCTGCAAACATCTTAGTCCAGAAGCCACGGCCAATGCCAATCACGATGAACAGCGCGCAAATAATTGCCAGCATAACCTTTGCACTCTTGCTGAAGCCCTGCTCCTGAATGGTCTGACCGATCAGAATACCCAGGACGGCACCGGGAACGGCGTTGCCAAAAATCAAGTGGGCAATGCCACCCAGAACTACACCCCAGATACCGGTAATGGTTCCGGCATCCAACGCAGCCAGGATAAAAATGATGGGCATAACGATATTGATCAGGTTATTGGACGCGGGGGTAAGGATATCCTTGGCGATTGTGGAGATAGACGCGGGAATCAGAGAAGCCAGGGTATTGAGGACAACCACAACCACAGCGCCGACTGCCGCACCCACAACGCCCATCTTGGCAGGGTCATACAAAGTCTCTTCAACCTTCTTGTTTTTCAGCAGCAGCACACCGGCTGTCCAGTTGGGGATGATCCGATGCAGAACATCCTGAGTCAGCGCACCGGCACCTACCATGTTACCGGCAGCATTCAGCAGGAAACCTGCGCCAAAGGAGAAGTGGGCAACCGCGTCACCCTTGCAGGCGTTCATTTCTCCAAGGGTACGGAAAGCGCCCATAGCCTGCGTTTCCGGGGCATGGAACATGCGGGAGGCACCGGCAGAAACCGCAAAGCCTGCCAGGGCACCGATCACCAGGGATTTGAGAATAACCATCAGCATAATGAAATTTCCTCCTAGAATCTTTTTCTTGTGTCCTTCGTTTTTTTGTGTATATCCGGGTCTATACCTTTTTCTCCTGTACATCACTGTCCAAGGGGACATACCGCATTTTTACAGTGATGCGCAGCTCCACCTGATAGTGCATGGTAGGCTTTGGTTTGAAAAATCCCACAATTTTTTCCCTCTTACTCTGCCAATGCTCTTTCAGGATCTCCACATCCACCGGTTCCATATAAACCAACAGACCAACGCCATTCAGCGATGCATACGCCTTGTTTTTCATGGCAGAAAATGCTTTTCCAATCGCCTCTGTCTTGTTGGCACCATAGGCTTCCAGAACGAAGGATTCCTCCTTCTCAATCAGACAGGATGCCATGTACCCATTCCTCCTTTCTTTTGTGCTGCCGTTTTTACGTTTCCGGATTTCCGTTTACGGCATAGTAGGTTTCTGTAATTCTGCGCCCCAGCTCTTCCAGATCCATAAAGCCAAAGCCCAGCACCTTTACGCCTTCCTTCACGGCGGTTACCCCTTCTTCCACGGCGCGCATGCCATAGCGGCATTTGTAGCCGTACTTATTGGAGGCCATTAAGGCACCTGCGCCGCCACTTCCGCAGAAGCTGATACCCAGGTCCGCGTTATTCTGGTGCATCACATCGCCCAGTTTCATATCCGCTGCCATACCGGGAATCACAATTGCTTCCCCACCGGCTTCCCGGATTCCGGCAGCAACCTTTTGGCCTTTTCCCAGCCGGTCACCAATTACAATCAATACTTTTTTACTCATAGCAATTCCCTTCCTTATTTCAGCCGCTTGCAGCTGTTTTTGCAGATTGAATATGCAGGGCCACCAGTACCCGCTCGGCATTGTCCGCCTGGCCATACCACCGGCAGGCAGGTTTCAAAACCATATCAGCCAGTTGCAGGGTATCCCCGTCCAGTTCTTCCAGGATCTCATCCCCCATTTCCGGCACATGCTCCTTCCTGCGCAGCCGGGTAAGCAGCGCAATCACATGGTTTAAAAATGCCATTTTCCGCCCTTCATCCAGGATTATTTTCTGTTCTTCCAGCGTTTTTTCCATAGTTCTGGCCATATATTCATATTCCGGCCAGTATTCCTCCTCCACTGCCGATGTGCGGCACAGGGTACGGAACAGGTCATTGGCATCCATCTCCACCTTGCCGTCGATCACCGCATAGTCCGGAGTAATCATCTGTGTGCCTTGCAGAACATTTTTGTTGGCATCTGTGAATGTATATTTTCCCTGCTCCAGGTGGAAAACCGTAATGTCTCCCCATGCCCCCGGTTGCAGGCGTCCCAACTTCTCCAGTTTCAGGGCTGCAGCAGGGGCAGCTGTAATCCGATGGATACACCAATCCAAACCATACCCCAGCGCCAGGAATTTGCTGGCCGTTTCCGCCAGGCTCTTTACCGGCTTATGGAAGCTGCCCGTGTGCAGATCCGTACTGATGGTATCCGGAACAAATCCCAATTCCCCGGCCTTTTTCCCGGTTTCAAAATTGAAACTGTCCTTTCCATGACCGACATCAAACAGCACTCCCCGGTCTCTTGCCGCCTGGGTTTGAGGCTTGATTCTGCCATCGGAAAGCAGGTTATTGTCTTTCCCATGGAAGGCATGGGTAATCACATCTCCCCGCTCCATAGTATCCAGCACATCCTCGATCTGCGGAGGCATATGGCCGATGTGAACCAGCATCGGCAATCCTGCCGCTTTCGCCAGCTCCTTTCCGGCACGGATGGAAGTGATTCCCAATTTTCCTACACAGGTAGCGCTGGCTCTGCCCTTGATGGCAACAATGTAAGGTGCGTAGCGCTTCGCTGCCTCCAGACCGACCTGCAAATCGTATTTCTCCGGTGCATCCGCCTCCGGGGGGCACCGAAGTCCCTGGGTTGCATAGTGCATGGCCGCATAAACACGGGTGCGGGATTTTTTCACCGTTTCTTCCACAAACGTTTCCATCGTGCCCGGGCCTGCCGTGCCTGCATCCACCACAGTCGTGGTGCCCTGGCACACGCCCACCGCATCGGCGGGAAGTCCCAGAGCTTTCCCGCCCAGCAGATCTTCCACATCCAGCACATGGGCATGCATATCAATAAATCCCGGTGCCACCCATTTCCCACCGACATCCAGAACCCGAACCTCCGGCTCCGCAGCCAGTTTCTCTCCGATTTGCTCGATTACTCCGTTACGGATCAGAATATCCCGGATTTCTCCCCGGAATCCATCCGCAGGGGAAATCAGTTTGCCTCCCCGAATCAACAGATCCTTCTGCACCATACCGTACCTCCTGTATTCTCTCATTTCTTACAATGGGTTTCGTAAATACTGCAAAATAGGAATCGCTTCAGACCGGGGCAGCTTTACACCTATCTGCATGCCGATCTCCTCCAGCAAATCCTCCACTGCTTCCAAAAGTTTCGGGTCTTCCTTTTCCAGCCCTGTGGCATCCTCGCTTGGGTAGATGCCTCCGTTTTCCCACAGCACCATACTCAATGTCAGGTGAATTGCCAACCCCAATACCGTATCAATGCTGATTGGCTCCTGCCGCAGCTGCTGTGCCTTACCAACCAGGATACTCAACCGGGAAAGCACCATAGCCAAATCCCGGCTGTACGCCTCCCTGCACTGGAAAGTGCGCTCTGAAAGCCCGTAGGACATAGTTCGCATGTCTCTGGACAGCTGCTCCGCCAAACCCGGGATGCTTTTTTCCGTGATTGTTCTTCCGGTAAATTGACTCAAGTAACCCACCAGCATATCTCTGTCCCGAAAGGCAACATTTTCCGGAGCCTTCCGTCCGCTGACAAAATCCCGGATACGCTGCAATTCATCATAATCCACGATTGGATCCACCTGAAAAACCGGAAGTTTGCATTCCGGGAGCGGCAACGTGGCAACCACGAAATCCGCTTGTCCGGTATCCCCGTTTCTTTCGCAGAACTCTCCCAAAGTCAGAGTTGCCTCCACTTCCAGCCCCGGCACATTGTTGCGAATCCGGCGGGTAAGCACCTTTGCCACCATATCATCCTTATCGCAGACAATCAGCGCTCTGCGCTCCTGTCCGCCGGCACGGTAACCGGCCAGAAGCAGAGAAAGAAAACCGATCTCCTCCTGGGAAAGCGCCACACCGCTTTCTTTCTGAAAGCTGGCGGCAAGCTTCTGCGCTGTCAGAAACAGCTGGGGATACGCCGCCTTTGTGCTGATATACAGCGGGTCATGCTGGCTGATATTCATCTGCTTCCTGTGCAGGATGAAATCCAGATAATCATACAGCTCTTCCACAAACTGTTCCCGGGAACCATCCTGCAATGTCATCTGCTCTTCTACCTGCCAGAGCAGATGACGAACCGTATTGCCCAAATCCATCTGCCACTGTTCCTGGGGGAAACGCAGGCGAACCCCATACTGATAAAGCTTGTATACCAGGAAATGCCGCTCCGCAGGCTGGATTCTTCCGGGCAAACTGCGGCCCATCTGCTTCAGACAGGCGCCCGCCAAATCGGACATTGGCCAATCCGCAATGTCAATGCGGCAAATCGGCCAGTCCACCTGTATCCCCTTCCCCAAGCCAATGCGCCGCAGCATAACCAGCAGTGCCACCGCCAATGGCAGCAGATTTTCCTCCGGAATGTCTGTACTTCTCTGCTCGGAGAGAAAGGACAGGATCTGCCTGGCCGTAGTGTAGTCCGAGGTCACCAAAAAGCGATACAAAGGATTCTCTTCCCGTGGCTCTGCGGCACAGGCCGCAAACAGCTTGCCAATCCCGGAAATATGAAATTCCTTCAGCAGAGCAATCATGCGCCGCTCCATTGCCTGGCGAATTTGATACTCCTCTCCGGCTACCCAATAGCCCACACCACGTTTGCGCTCCAAAATCAGATTGTGTCTGTTCAGGTGTTCTTCAACTACGGACAAATCCGATAATATGGTAGGTTTACTCACCTTCATATCCTGACATAGGCTGATGCTGGTAACCGGCTCCGATGCCAGGAGCAATCGGCTGAGCAGATAAGTGACCCGCTCGTTTTTGCACAGATAATCCGTTCCGTCGATATTTTCAAAAGCGGTCTCCAGGCTTTGCCTCCGCCACTGGGGGATTGCCAAAAACACTCTTTTTTCATCTGTACTGAGTACCCCGCCATATTCCTGCACCCACTGAGCTACAGCTTTCAGATCATTGCGGATGCTTTTGACACCCAGCTTGTACTGGCTTACCAATTTCGATATTTCCATCGGCTCGTTTCCGGCCAATAACATAGCCAAAATCTCTCTTTGGCGGAAAGTCAGAAGCAGCCCTTTGCTTTTCATTCTCTTCCCCATCCTTCAAGCAAGTTATACAAAAATAAACCGTTCTTACTCTCGATTCCAATCATTTTTCCTAAAAACAGTGTAGCAAAAATCTTCTGTTCCTACAAGGCAAATTTTGTTCTTCCTTCCGGCAAAACCCTTTACTTTCTACTGAATCTAGGAAAAGAAATTTGCTTTTGTGAAAAATATTTGCCTTGTTGTTCTTTTTTGTTTATGATATATGGTATACGGACTATACACTCTTCCTTCCGGACGTTTCTACCAAAAAAGAAAGGGGACATGATTATGATTTCCATTGCAATTCTCGATATGGACGGCACATTGGTTGACTCGGAGCGCATTGCTCTGAAAGCCTGGGTTTTGGCTGGGCAGGAGATGGGTATTTCCATACCGGAGGATTTTATCACCGGCTATTTTGGCATGAATCGGCAGCAGATCGACAGCCGATACCTGCAACGTTATGGGCAGGATTTTCCCATTCAGGTTCTGCGTGCCCGCCGGATGGCCATTGGCCGGGAATTGGCCGCCGAAACTCCTATTCCGGCCAAACCGGGCGCACCAGAGCTTCTGGAACGCCTGGCCGAAAAAAATATCCCCATTGCATTGGCAACGGGGTCTGAATACGAAACCGCGCACAATCTGCTGAACAGCCTGGGATTGTGGCATTATTTCCGGTATTGGGTTTGCGGCAGCATGGTTGCCCGGGGAAAGCCCGCCCCGGATATTTACCTGGAAGCCCTGCGGCAAAGCGGGAAACAGGCAGAGCATTCCATCGTGATAGAGGACACGGAAAACGGTGCCCGCGCAGCCCTGGCGGCAGGATGCAGAACCATTGTTGTGCCTGATCTGCGGAGCCCCAGCCCGGAGCTGCGCGGCCACCTGCTTGGCTGCTACGATAGCCTCCGGGATGTTATTCCCCTTCTGGAGCACCTGTAGGCCGGACATTTCTTGACTTTTTATGGGATCGATACTATACTAGCTCTATATTCCGTTGCGTATGTAACAAAAGAGGTGGGCTATGAATCAGCATCAGCGGGAGGTTTTGTACGCCTCCGGGTTGTTTGCCGGGATTGAGCCGGAGCAGGTGGAGGCGATGCTTCCCTGCCTGAGTGCTCGGCAGGAGCGATATGGAAAAAATACGGTGGTATGGAACATCGGCGATGAGATCCGTGCCTGCGCGCTGGTGCTTTCCGGGTGCCTGCGGGCGGAGAGCGTGACCATTTCCGGAGAACACCAGCTTATGGCCACTCACGGCCCCGGGGCGCTGGTGGGCGATGTGCTGATGGCCACGCCGGGCAGCAAGAGCCCTGTATATGTGGTTGCCTCGGAGGACAGTCTGCTGCTGTTTCTCCCTTTTCAGCGGATCATCGGCGGCTGCCACGAGTGCTGCAAATGGCACACCCGGCTGCGGGAGAATCTGGTATCAGAAATTGCCGTAAAATTCTGGGCACAGCGGCAGCGCACCACCTATCTCTCCGCCAAATCCCTGAGGCAGCGCATTGCCATGCGTCTGTACGATGAGTACCGGCATACCGGCAGCCTGACCTTCTCCCTGGGGGGTACCCGGGAGGATCTGGCGGACTTTTTGGGTGCCAATCGCAGCGCTCTGTCCCGGGAAATCGGCCGCATGAAAGAAGACGGAATCCTGGACTATTACAAGGATACCTTCCGCATCCTGTCCCTGGAAAAGCTGAGCCAAGATGTAGGGTAATATGCCTGCCACAAAATTGAAAGAAGGACTTAGTGAATGAATCTGCAAAAAACCACGACAGAAAACAATAATCTATTCCGTATAATTACAGGAAGGAAGGACGGAAGGAAGGAAGGAAGGAAGGAAGGAAGGAAGGAAGGAAGGAATTTTTCGCCGCTGTGTACCTCCCGTGATCTGATTTTCTGCTGTATTGTATCCGTCTTTTCCTTTGGGCTTATCGCCCATGCTTATGGGTTTTTAAACCTCGGCCTGTCCCATGACTGGCTGAATGCATATATTGCCACGGGTGTAGAAGATGAGCTGAAACTTTCCACCGGCCGCTTCATCGTCCCCCTCTACCGCTGGCTGACCCGGGGTGATGTTGCTACCCCCTGGCTGCTCGGTCTTCTGGGGCTTTGCTGGACGGCAGCTGCCGCCGTATTGGTGGTGGAACTTTTCCGCGTCCGCTCCAAGGTCTGCATCGCACTGATTGCCGGCGTTATGGTAACGAACATCTCCTACATCGCCCAAATTGCCACCTATCACCACGAATTTGACTGCAATGCCCTCTCTCTTCTCCTGTCTGTAGCCGCAGTGTACTTCTGGGAGCGGGATCGGGGCTTTTCCTCCGTTTTTCTTGGCGGCATATGCATTTTGCTTTCCCTTGGCATATACCAGGCATTCTTTGCTGTGTCCGTGACACTGATTATCGGACTGTCCCTGCGGGATCTTCTGGAAAAAGAAAATGCTAAAGATGTATTTTTCCATGGTCTGCGTGGTATTGCGCTGCTGCTTCTTGGCGGTAGTTTCTACTTTCTCACAGAGAAACTTATTTGTATCTACACCGGGCTGGAATTTTGGGATAGAACCAATGTTTTCTCTTACCAAGGCGAAAGTTCTCTGAGCTATTATCTGAACTTACTGAAACAAGCCCTGTATTTCTGGACTGTAAAAACAAATCACTACGCCTACGGAAGCTGGTATCTGGGTGCTGCACTGCTTCTTCTTTCTGCTGCCGCCCTGCTCACAACCATGTGGTATTTTCTGAAAAACAAGTATGGTGCTGCCCGTTTTCTTCTCTCCGCGGCGCTTCTTGCCTGCATACCATTCGCCATGGTATGCCTTTTCCTGGGCACGAGAGGAAAAGATGTTCATGATTTGATGATTTACGCCGTCTGGTTTTTCTACATTTTTCTCATACTCCTGGCTACCAGAAATGCCCAGCTCTATCCTGCTAAATGGACAAAGTGGATTCAGTCTGCCAGCTGCATCCTGATCGCCTGGATTCTGCTGCAAAACATCACTCTTGCCAACATGGCCTACGCAAAGCGTGATTTGGAAGAACGTTCCGCACTCAGCACAATGACCCGCGTTGTCAGTGATTTGGAACACTGCGAAGATTATGTGTACGCACAGACACCCCTGGCCTTTGTCGGCGTTTACCAAAGCGCCGAGCACCCCTATGACCCTCTGCGGGTTCAGCAGATCACCGGGCTCATTGTTGACAATTCTCTGCATACCGATACCTCCCACTCTTATTACAATACCTACGCAGCCTACTTCCGCTATGTACTGCAATACCAAATCAAGACCTGCGATCCGGAATTTCGGAACGAACTGGTGGATGACCCCAGGGTTCAGGCAATGCCCGCCTACCCTCAGCGGGGGTATATCCAAATGGTGGACGATATTCTGGTCGTAAAAATGTCCTGAAACTCTGTTCGCAGGCAAATTTCATGTATATAAAGGAGAACACACCATGACCTACGATTTCACCTCTATCCTCAACCGCCAGGGTATGGACGCCATTGCGGTGGACTTTCAGGATTCTCCCACAGGCCCCTGCCGGCCAAAGGAGGGGTTTGATTTAATCCCCATGTGGGTTGCGGACATGAACTTCGCCACGGTTCCCACCATCCCCCAGGCTATGGCCAAGCGGCTGGAGCACCCGGCCTTTGGTTATTTTGAGCCCAGAGAGGAATACTACGACAGCATCATCCGCTGGCAGCACAACCGGAACGGTGTAGAAGGACTGAAACCGGAACACATTGGTTATGTAAATGGTGTGCTGGGCGGGGTCGTTGCGGTTGCGAATGTGCTGTGCTCCCGTGGGGACAAAATTCTTGTGCATTCCCCAACTTACATTGGCTTTACCCACGCTCTGGAAAACAACGGTTACCAGCTTGTACACTCTCCCCTTACCCAGGACGAGGCAGGTATTTGGCGCATGGACTACGTGGATATGGAGCGGAAACTTTCCGAAGAACAAATCCACACCGCAATCCTGTGCTCCCCCCACAATCCCTGCGGAAGGGTCTGGGAGCGCTGGGAACTGGAAAAGGCCATGGAGCTGTTCCGCAAATATGATGTTTACGTCATTTCCGATGAAATCTGGTCCGATCTGACTCTGGAGAACCACAAGCATATCCCCACCCAGAGCATCTCCCAGGACGCCCGCATGCGCACCGCTGCCATGTACGCTCCCAGCAAAACCTTCAACCTGGCGGGGCTTGTGGGAAGCTACAGCATCATCTATAACTCCTGGCTCCGGGATCGCTACAACAAGGAGCAGTCCCTGTGCCATTTCAATTCCATGAATGTGATGAGCATGTACGCTCTGATCGGTGCTTACCAACCGGAGGGCTATATATGGCTGGATGAACTGAAACAGGTGCTCTCCGGTAATGTGGACTTTGCTTACCACTTCATTCTGGAGCACTTCCCCGGTCTGCGCCTGAGCAAGCCCCAGGGAACATACATGCTGTTTGTGGATTGCAGCGAATGGTGCGCTGCCCACAGAGTCACTCTGGACGAAGTACTGCACCGATGCTGGGATGTAGGCGTAGCCGTGCAGGACGGCCGTCCCTTCCATGGCAGCTGCTCCATCCGCATGAATCTGGCGCTGCCCAGAACCCGGGTGGAAGAAGCCTTCCACCGGATGCAGCAGTACGTATTTTGCGATTGATTTCCTGTGCAAAGTGAGGCGGCCACATTAAAGGCCGCCTCACTTTGTGTGTTTCAGAAAACCCCGCAGAGGTTTTCCGATAATTTTGGGGCGACCGCAAATGCGGCCGCCCCGGCTTTTTACTTTGCTTCCCACTTGGCGTACAGGGTCATACTCTGCTGGATGGTATCCGTTTCCACATTCCAGGGGTACTGGCAGGCTTCGTCCTGATACCAGCCGGAAAATACGTATCCTTCCCGGGTGGGAGGAGTCACCGGCTCCAGGATTTCTCCATACATATGCTCCTGGCTTTCCACGGTTGTGCCGCCCAATGTATTAAACTGGACGGTATAGCCCCGATTCTGCAAGCCCAGAAACAGCACCAGAACCATGGCAACCAGCCCCACAACAATCACGCCATCGAGCACTTTGACGGGGATACTGGCTTTTCCATAGAAGCCCTTCAAGCGGGGTTTTTCCGGATTGGGCTGTTCCATTACTTCCGAACCAGATACTTGCGCATATCAATGGCACAGGCCACCAGGATGATCAGGCCCTTGACAATGTACAGGTAGTTGGCATCCACGGACAGGAAGTTCAGGCCAACGAAGATAATCTGCAGCAGCAGGACGCCGATGATGGCACCGCTGACCTTACCGATACCACCAACAAAGGAGATACCGCCGATTACACAGGCAGCAATGGCATCGGACTCATAGTTCAGACCGGTGGTGGCGTTGACGGAGGCGATACGGGCAGCATCCATAAAGCCGGTGATGGCATACAGGATACCGGCCATCACGAATACCAGGGTAATGGTTTTGGTAACATTGACACCGGAAACGTTGGCGGCTTCTTCATTGGAGCCGACGGCATACATGTTCTTGCCAAAGGCGGTCTTGTTCCAGATCAGCCACACCACAAAGGTGATGATGGCGGAGTACAGCACATAGCGGGGAACAGACACGTCCTGAATCTTGAACAGAGGCTTAATGATGAAGTTCCGGTAGGTTTCGCTCATGCCGGAGAGAGTCTGGCCGCCGTTGGTACCCAGCTGCATGAACAGCAGGATCAGACCATAGACGATCAGCTGGGTGGACAGCGTGACGATAAAGGGATGCAGCTTGAACTTGGCCATGCAGAAGCCGTTGACAAAGCCCACGATGGCACCTACCAGCAGCACGCACAGCAGCACCACGGGGATGGGCAGAACCTGCAGACCGGGGAACAGCTTATTGGTGGTCAGCTGCAGGCCTGCGGAAATACAGGCTGCAAGGCCTACCTGGCGGCCTGCGGAAATATCCGTACCGGCCAGGATGATACAGCCGCCGACACCCAGCGCAATGGGCAGCTTGGCTGCGGTCAGGTTGATGATGTTGATGATAGAGGGAATGGACAGGAACCTGGGCTGCTTAATGGTAATATACACAATAACCAGACCAATGATGATAAACATAGCGTTGTTCATCAGGGTGTCCACGATGGTTCTCTTCCGGTCAGCAGGGGTCATTGCCTTCAGAGCTTCCAGCTTGGAAGTCTTCTTGGGTTTCAGTTGGGTATTGGACATGGATCTTCCTCCTTATGCGAACTTGGCGGCAAGGGTCATAATTTCTTCCTGGGTGGTGTTCTTTGCGTCCACTTCACCGGCCAGACGGCCGCCGGACATAACCAGAATCCGGTCACACACGCCCAGCAGCTCCGGCATTTCGGAGGAAACCATCAGAACGGTTTTGCCCTCGTTGGCCAGATTCAGGATCAGCTGGTAAATTTCGTACTTGGCACCCACGTCAATGCCGCGGGTAGGCTCGTCCAGCAGCAGAACCTCCGGATCTGTCAGCAGCCAGCGGCCGATGATAACCTTCTGCTGGTTACCGCCGGACAGGCTGCGGATCTGAGTCTCCTGGCTGGGTGTCTTGGTACGCATGGCATCGATATAGCGCTGGGTATCCTCCACCTGGGTCTTGCTGCCCAGCAGAGGGCCAAACTTTTTGTGTCTGCCCAGGCTGGAAATAATGGTATTCTCCCGGATGTTGCGCACACCGAAGATACCTGTTGCCCGGCGCTCCTCTGTCAGCATGGCAAAGCCGTTTTTGATAGACTCTGTGGAGTTCCGGTTCCGGCAGACCTTACCGCCCAGGGTAATGGTACCTTCCTTCCGGGTACGGATACCGAAGATGCTTTCCAGCACTTCGGTACGGCCGGAGGAATCCAGTCCGGCCAGACCCAGCACCTCGCCCTGGTGGGCTTCGAAGGAGACATCCTTCAGCTGGTTGTACATACCGGTCAGGTGCTCTACCTTCAGGTAGCTCTCACCTACAACGTTGGTCTTGGGGGGGAACTGGTTGGTCAGCTCACGGCCAACCATCAGGCGGATGATTTCTGCCATTTCCAGCTCGGCGGCAGGCTTGGTAGCAACCCACTGGCCGTCACGCATGATGGTAATATCATCGGAAATGCGCTTGATTTCCGCCATCTTATGAGAAATATAGATAATGCCGCAGCCACGCTCCCGGAGCATGTTGATGATCTTGAACAGGTGCTCTACTTCGACCTCTGTCAGAGAAGAGGTAGGCTCGTCAAATACGATCACCTTGGAGTTGAAGGAAACCGCCTTGGCAATTTCCACCATCTGCCGCTGGGAAACGGGCATTGTGCTCATAATCGTTTTCGGATTTACATCGATGCCCAGGTCGTTGAAAACTTCCATGGTGGCATCGTACATTTTCTTTTCGCTGGTGAACGGGCCGGTCTTGGGGAAACGTCCCAGCCACATATTGTCCATAACGTTGCGCTTGAGCGCCTGGTTCAGCTCCTGGTGCACCATGGCCACGCCATGCTCCAGAGCCTCTTTGGAGTTCTTGAAGTTTACTTCCTGACCCTCCAGATAAATGTGTCCCGCGTCCTTGTTGTAGACGCCGAACAGGCACTTCATCAGGGTAGACTTACCTGCGCCGTTTTCACCCATCAGAGCATGAACGGAGCCTGCCCGGACGGTCAGATTTACACCGTCCAGTGCCTTAACACCGGGGAATTCTTTGGTAATGCCTTCCATGCGAAGCAGAACGGTTTCGTTAGTGTTATCCAAATTGTTCGCCTCCTGTATCGGGATAAAAACCGGAAATGCCTATGACCCGTGGATTTTCCACGGGTATTGGGCTTCGTCCGGTTTCTTAGAAAAGCAGCCGCGCCGAGGCGCGGCTGCTGAAATATGCTATATTAGCCGGTGTAGGAAGAGTAGGGGATGTTGATACGCCAGGTGCCAACCACGTTAGCAGCATCCAGGCCCTCGAAGGTAGCCTTGCCGGCAGCCAGGTTCTGAGCGATGGTAGCAACAGCGTTTGCCATGCCTTCGGCATCCTGCTTGATGGTGCCGGTCATGGACTTGTCAGCGATCTTTTCCTTGGCAGCGTCGGTAGCATCAACGCCGAAGACAGGGATGGTCTTGCCGGAGCCATTGTTGTAGCCGGCAGCCTGCAGAGCAGCGATAGCGCCCAGAGCCATGTCGTCGTTGTTGGCGATAACCAGCTCAACCATGTTGCCGTTGGCCTCGGAGTACTGAGCCAGGATGGTCTGCATGTAGTCCTGACCCTGAGCGGCGGACCAAGCGCCGTTCTGGTCAACCAGATACTTGGAAGCATTGTTGACATCATAGAAAGCCAGAGCGTTCTTGCCGGCGGCAGTCAGGACAGCGTCAGCGTCTTCCACACCGTACTGGGTACGGGCGTCAGCCTCGGCATTGCCTTCCTGACCCTTGAACATAACGTAGGAGATGGTGCCGTCGCCGTTCAGGTCCAGAGCGTCGTAGTTAGCCAGGACGTAGTCGCCGATCATCTTGCCCTGCATGTGGCCGGCCATGGTGTAGTCAGTGCCAACGTAAGCAGCCTTGTCGTAAGCGGAGACGATCTCTTCGGAAACGGAACGGTTGAAGAACACCAGAGGAACATTGGCGTTCTTGGCCATGTCAACGATGGCCTGGGTAGCGTCGTCGGAGCTGGCGTCAACAATGTTGACAACCAGGACGGAAGCGCCCTTGGTGATAGCAGTCTGGATCTGCTCGGTCTGGGTGGTCTGGCTGGTGTTGCCGTCGTAGTCCTGATACTTTACGCCGGCATCGGTCAGGCTCTTGTTCAGAGCGGCACGCACGCTGGACAGGTAAGTATCACCGAAGGTGTACCAGAACACAGCGACTTCGCCATCATTCTTGGCAGCGGTGCTGCTACCGCCGCAAGCGGCCAGAGACAGAGCCATTGCCAGAACCAGGACCATTGCAATAAACTTCTTCATTGTGTATCCTCCTAAAATGACATATCCGTTTCTTTTGTAAGGAAACGGTCAATTTTCGCCCGGAGAAACGGGATGAACCCAGTGCTCCCAGGCGTTTAAATTGTAGCATTATTTAACATTTTTGTAAAGATGTCAATGTTTTTTCGTTAATTATTGCCATATTTCCACATTTGTTTTTGTGCACTTTGCCATCTTTTGAAAACACAATGATGAATGCAGAATCGAAAAAGATACATGCAAAAATTTCCAGGCTGTTCTCTCTGCTCCTGCCCTGTGAGATTTCTCCTTTTTTACTCTTTCTTCGTCTTCCGGAAAGCAAAGAAAACGACATGCGCCATACCCCGCCTTGGGGACATCCAACGAAAAAAGGACGCCGGTACAGTCTCCTGCACGGCGTCCTTTTATAACTGTTATTTATTTGCCTTCCATTTCCTTCAGGGCATCCTTGCGGCTGAAGTTGGCACGACCCTTTTCGTCGAAGCCCATGAACTTGACCCAGGTCATATCGCCCAGGTTCAGAACATCCTCTACCTTCTCCACGCGGCGGTTTTCCAGCTTGGAGATGTGTACCATGCCGTCATGGCCGGGGGCGATTTCAACGAAAGCGCCGATGGGCAGGATGCGCACAACCTTGCCATAGTACAGCTTGCCCACCTCGGGCACGAAGCAGATGTCGTCCACCATCTTCTTGGCGGCATAGGC
>CAZCRO010000006.1:0-46813 GCA_964501115.1 uncultured Oscillospiraceae bacterium | reverse complement strand
GAGTTGACCCTTCTAGGGGCTGAGCAAACCACTAGTTTACTAGTGGTTATGATTGCCGGACGCAAACAAAACGTTAACATTTCCATGCTATACTGTGACCAAAATCCACCCGGGAGGTTTTGGTATGTTTAAAATATTGGTGTTGGAAGATGAGAAGGAACTGAATCAAACGGTTTGCGACTTTTTGAACCAAAGCGGCTACCAGGCTATTGGCTGCCTGGATGCTAACCAGGCCTACGATGTGCTGTATGAGCAGGTGGTGGATTTGATCGTTTCGGATATTATGATGCCCGGCACAGATGGCTTTGAATTTGCCCGGAATGTGCGGGATACCAATAAGGAGATTCCAATCCTGTTTATGACTGCCCGGGATGACATCGCTTCCAAGCAGCGGGGCTTCCGTATCGGCGTGGATGACTATATGGTAAAGCCCATTGATCTGGATGAGCTGTTTTTGCGCATTGGGGCGCTGTTGCGCCGGGCGAAGATTACAGCTTCCCGGAAGCTTCAGGTGGGCAGCTTCCGTATGGATGCGGATGAGCACACTGCCTACCTGGGAGATGAGGAGATCAATTTGACCAACCGGGAATTTTCAATCCTCTATAAGCTGCTCAGCTACCCCAGAAAGACATTCACCCGCACCCAACTGATGGATGAATTCTGGGGAACAGATACGGAAACCGCTCCCCGGGCGGTGGATGTATACATGACAAAGCTACGGTCCAAGCTGGCGGAATGCGAGGATTTTGAGCTGAAAACCGTTCATGGATTGGGATACAAGGCGGTGATCAAATGAGTTGGGAGAAGAGACTGAAAAAGCTGTGGAATTTTCTTCTGCATTATCTAACCTTTTTCCTGGTTGTGGCCTTTGTTACCACCTGCTGTATGTCTCTGTTCGTCTCGACTCTGGCAAAGAATATCCCGCTTCTGCTTACGGAAGAAAATTTGAATACGGCGGCCAAGCTGACCTTTGGCAATGTACTGCTGCTCAGCTTCCTGTTTACCTGGATTGATGAACTGCGCAGGAGGGCAACGGTGCAGCGGCCTGTGCGGCAGATTGCCCAGGCGGCAGAAAAAATGATCCAGGGAGATTTTTCTGTACAGATTGAGCCCAGCCTGCCCTTTGGCACAGAGGCTGGTTTCCAGGAAATCATAGCGTGCTTTAACCGGATGGCTCAGGAGCTGCAAAGCGTGGAAACACTGCGGACAGATTTTATCGCCAATGTTTCCCATGAGATGAAGACCCCGCTTTCGGTGATTCAAAACTATGGAACGCTTCTGCAGGCACCAAATCTGCCGGAGGAAAAGCGGATGACCTATGCCAAAGGCGTTACAGATGGTACACGCCGCATGACCGGCATGATGAGCAATATTTTGAAACTGAACCGCTTGGAAAACCAGAAGATCTTTCCCAAAGCAGAGCGGTTCGACCTGGGGGAGCAGCTGTGCGGCTGTCTGCTGCAATATGAATCGGTGTGGGAAGAAAACCGCATAGAGGTGGAAACCGAGCTGGAAGAGAATGTGACCGTTCAGGCAGACAGAGAACTTCTGGAACTGGTATGGAACAATTTGCTTTCCAATGCCTTTAAGTTTACGCCACCGGGGGGGACTGTGCGGGTCAGCCTGCATGGGGATGCGACCCAGGCCTGGGTGAAGATTGCGGATACCGGTTGCGGCATGAGTGCGGAGGTCGGTGCCCATATCTTTGAGAAGTTCTATCAGGGAGATTCTTCCCGCAGTGCTCAGGGCAATGGCCTTGGGCTGGCGCTGGTAAAGCGGGTGGTGGACATTCTCCATGGGGAGATTCAGGTGGAAAGTACCCTGGGCAGGGGAAGCACATTTACGGTGAAAATAGGCAGGGGATAATATGAATTGGAAGAAAATAGGAAAAGCCTTGCTGTTTCCCCACGGCTTGGTTGTGGCGCTGCTGGTGATTGCGGCAGCCGCGGCGCTGGTATATGGATTTGTGGCGCTTCCGGAGACAGCCCCCGGGCGGATTGCCGGATATGTCCTGGCGTTTTACGCCCTGGTGGTGGCCTGCCTGGCGGTACCGGGATGGATCGCCGGATTGCGGCGCTTTCGCAGGGAGAACCGATATGCCAGGCGCTGGCTGGGAGATGCCAGACTTCGAGTGAATGTAACTCTGTCCGGAAATTTACTGTGGAATGGCGGCTATGCTGCTTTGCAGCTGGGGTTGGGCATTTATCACCGCTCCAGCTGGTTCTATACACTGGCCGGGTACTACTTCTCTCTGGCGGTAATGCGCCTGATTTTGGTGCGCTATACCCTGCGCCATCAGCCCGGAGAGGATATGCGCCGGGAGCTGAAATTGTCAGGAGCCTGTGGCTGGGTGTTCCTGCTGACCAACCTGGCAATGTCGGCTATGATTTTTTATATGATTTATGAAAATCGTATGGTGGCTCACCACGAGATTATAACAATCGCCATGGCGGCCTATACCTTTGCCACACTGACGATTGCCATCGTCAATCTGGTCAAATATCGAAAATACAACAGCCCGGTGTTTACTGCTTCCAAGCTCGTCTCCTTGGCTGCAGCCTGCGTGTCCATGCTTACCCTGGAGGGCACCATGCTCTCTACTTTTGGGGCGGAGGGAATGACACCCGGCGTACAGCGGCTGTTTTTGGCATTGAGCGGGGGAGGGGTCAGCATTTTGCTGATCGTAACCGCGGTTTATATGATTGGAAAAGCCAATCGGAATATCAATTGTTTGGAGAAGTAACATGGAGAAGGAAGAAACTTTTCAAATGACCTATTCTGCCCGGCAGCAGGAGGAAATCCAGGCCATCCGGGAGAAATATATGCCGAAGGAAATGGACAAAATGGAGCAGTTGCGGGTGCTGGATGCCCGGGTGGGAAAAAAAGCGACCGCACGTGCCATTTCCGTTGGCGTTGCGGGAACCCTGCTTCTGGGCGTGGGCATGAGCCTGACCATGTCAGAGTTCGGCACGGTGCTGGGGAGCCTGGCTATGCCGGTGGGAATTGCGGGAGGGCTGATGGGAATTGCCATTTTGGCGTGCGCCTATCCCATATATCAGCACACGCTGAAAAAGGAGCGGGCGAGAGTCGCTCCGGAAATTCTGCGCCTGACAGAAGAATTGATGCAATAAGAAAGCACCGCCTCTGGTTTTCATTCCCAGGGGCGGTGCTTTTTACAGCTGGCACAGAAGTTGGCTGATTTCCAGCCAGTCAGAGCCTTCGTATTCCATGTGGTGGGCGGCGGTCAAGCCGGCGAGGTGTATACCAGGGTCTGCGGGAGCTTGGTCTTCCGGGGTCAGGTTGGTGTGCAGGTACAGGGTATCCAGCCCCACGGCCTGGGCACCGGCAATGTCCGTCCTTCGGTCATTGCCTATCATCAGGCATTTTTGCGGATTCAGTTGCTGTTCATCCAGCAGCGTCCGGAAAAATCGTCTGTCCGGCTTTTGGCAGCCATAATCGGAGGAAATGTAGATCCCGTCAAACAGACCTTCCAGGCCAACGTGGCATAGTTCATACTGGGTAAACACCCGCTGGGCATTGGTCAGAAGCCAAAGTCTGTAGCCTGCGGCACGCAGCTTCCGGAGTGCATCCAGTACGCCGGGATACAGCTGCAAGCGCCGTATGGCTACGATCCTGTCCACCTGAGCCGCCTGGAATCCCAGCGCCTGGGCATTTTCCGTGATGCCCTTTGCACGGAAGAGGTCTGCCATAATGTCTTCAAAATGGGTATCCGGGAAGCATTCATAGTTTTCTCCGGCCTGGAGGTGCCGCTGTGCAACCTGGGCATAGAAGGCGTCCATGAGAGCCTGGCCGGTGTAGTGGGCACCGTGGAAGCTGAAAAACAGGGCGATTTTCTCCCAGGTGGGAAGACCCATATCTGTTTCAATATCCAGCAGTGTGCCGTAGAGATCAAAAATCAAATCGGTATATTTCATGATATTCCTTCTTTTAAAAAAGGTATGGGGCAGCAAAGAAGGCTGCCTCTTCTGGTTTTGATCCATTTTGAGGCAGCCCTTTGTCGCAAGAATTACACAGCCAGGAAGAACTTTACCAGGAACAGTGCGGAGATAACATAGGTCAGCAAGGAGACTTCCTTTGCTTTTCCGCCGAACACCTTGATGATGGTGTAGGAAATCAGGCCGATGCCGATGGCGTGGCCGATGGAGCCGGATACGGGCATGCCGATGAGCATCAGCGATACGGGAACCATCTGATCCATATCATCAAAGTTCACGTTCTTCAGACCCATCAGCATCAGAACGCCAACATAAATCAGGGCGGCAGAAGTGGCAGCGGCGGGGATGACGGCGGCTACAGGTGCCAGGAAGATGCAGGCCAGGAACAGAAGACCGGTGGTCAGAGCGGTCAGACCGGTGCGGCCACCGGCTTCTACACCGGAGGCGGACTCTACGAAGGTGGTCACGGTGGAGGTGCCGGTGAGAGCACCTGCAACGGTACCGATCGCGTCAGACAGCAGAGCCTCTTTCATTTTGGGCATGTTGCCGTTCTCATCCACCATGCCTGCCCGGGAGGCGGTGCCTACCAGAGTGCCGATGGTATCAAACATATCGATGATGCAGAAGGTGATGATCAATGTGATGGCAGTGAACCAGCCAATTTCCAGGAAACCGGCAAAATTGAAGTGGAAAAGAGTGGTCTTGGCCATATCGGCAAAGGGGGGCAGGAAGGAAGCGCTGGCCAGAGAAGCGAAGGGATTGGTGTGCAGGAATACCGCTTCTCCAACCCAGTAGATCACAGAAGCAATCAGCATGCCGTACAGCACAGAACCCTTGACATTCTTCTTGGACATGGCGATGATGGCAAACAGACCTGCGAACATGGTTACGACTGTGAGAACCATGGTGGTGTATCCGGTGGTACCCATGTTGTTTTGCAGAACGCTGGGGGTCAGTGCGCCGAAGAAGTCCCGCATGACATAGAAGGGGGTAGTGAAGCCATTGCCCTCAGCATAGATGCCCACGTTGGAGCCCAGGCCGATGTTCATCAGCATCAGGCCAATGGCGGGAGAGATGCCCAGGCGAACACCCAGGGGGATGGATTCTACGATTTTTTCACGGACACTCAGTACGGACAGGCACAGAAATACAATGCCCTCCAGCAGGATAATCACCAGGGCAGCCTGGAAGGAGGCCAGGTAGGTCATGCCGGTGAGGGAGACGATGTTGCCAACCACCACAGCGAAGAAGCTGTTCAGTCCCATGCCGGGAGCCAGTGCAAAGGGCTTGTTGGCCAGGAAGGCCATGGCGAACATGCCAACGGCAGAGGCAATGCAGGTGGCCAGGAACACGCCGTTCCAAAGCTCCTGACCTTCCGCACCGAACCCGGTGAGCAGATTGGGGTTCAGAGCAATGATGTAGGCCATGGTCATAAAGGTGGTCAGACCGGCGATGATTTCCGTCTTTACGCTGGTTTTGTGCTCAGACAGGTGAAAAATCTTTTCTAGCATCGTTGTGTATCTACCTTTCTTTTTGTAAGTGATTATGGATGACAGAGAAAGTTTCTGGAAGGGGAATGGGGTCACGTTCTGCGCCAATACTGAATTCCCCAGTTTTCAAAGTTCCATTCTTCCATATATGGATTGCATTCGTAATCAATGTAATACAGTTTGTCTTCCTGAACAACAAAATTGGTTGGATAATAGTCGATGTTCAGTCCGGCAGGATAAAGAAGCCGACACATGTTTCGAATTTGCTCAAAGTATTCCTCTTTTACCGCATTCTGTTCCACAAGCTTGGCAATGGTCTCGCCCCGGATATATTCTTTCAGAATGCGTTCCCTGGAGGTGTCGACCTGGTACATTTCCGGAAGAGGAAGCCCCAGTGTCTTCAGGCGTGCGTAGTCCCTCTGTTCAGAGAGAAGCTTGTCCCCAAATTGATAGTACTCGCAGGGTTCGTGGTGAATCTGCTTGAGCACGTATTCACTTGCGCCGTCGGTAACCAGGTAGGAGTAGCCGCCTTTTCCGTGACCCAGCAGGGAGATGACGGAATAGGGCGTGCCGTTTACATACATCAGTTCAGAGTGTTCCATGGTGTGCTCCTTTTATGGTCACGGGCCAATCAGTGCTGCTTTTCCGGGCGCTTTCTGCACAGATATTCGTCCAGCTTGGTCTTCATGTTCTCCGGCATCTTCCGCTCTACAGGGCACTTGCAGGCATTGGCAAAGCGCTCTGTGAAGGAAGTAAGGAAATTCATATCCTCTACCATCTGTTCGCCACTCATAACGGCCATGGTATCATAGCTGTTGTGGATGGTAGCGGTGTTGCCGGGGGCAATCCGGGCAAAGGAGACGGCGGGAATACCGGCATCCGCAAAGGGTGTGGAGTCGCTGGAATATACATCCTGGCGGCCTGTGATGCCGAAGCCCAGCTCCATACCCATATAGGAAATGTAGTGGCACAGCTTTTCTTCACCGGTGACACAGTAAATGAACTTGCCCATGATGCAGCCGATCATATCCAGGTTGATATTCAGCACGATTTTTTCCAGCGCCTCCTGGTGGGCAGCGCAGTAGGCTTTGGAGCCGAGCAGACCCCGCTCTTCGCTGCCGCACCATACAAAGCGCAGGCCGTAGCGGTGAGGAGCTTTGGCAAAGTGTTCCGCCAGTCCCAGAAGGCCGATGGAGCCGGACATATTATCGTAAGCGCCCTGAGACAGGCTGGTGGAATCATAGTGGGCGGTGAAGACAATGTATTCTTCCACCTGACCGGGGAGATCCAGAATCACATTGTGGGATTTTCCCACATATTCCTCCTGCTCCAGGAGAATCTTTGCGGTCTTGGCACCGCTGCGAACGATTTCAATGGCATCCTTGGCGTTGATGTTTACGCCGGGCAGCTTATTGCCCTTGTGAACATAGCTGCGCAGTTCCCGCTGGTCAATATCCCGGTCTGCGTAGTTGGCGTTGCCGTCGTATGTAATGAAGCCAAGGGCACCGTTTTCCAGAATGTCCTGGTACATCCAGTAACCCAGGTAGCCGTCAACCATGACGATTTTCCCATTGCACTGGCTCAGGCTGTAGGCATCATTGCCGCGCAGATAGTATAGTGGAGCTTCCACTGTGGCGCTTCCGGCGTTTTTAAAGCCCTTGCAGGGGTATTCCTTGCCATCCAGGGTCAGCTTTGCCTGGGAGATATTGGCCATATCCACATCAAAGGCCTCCAGATAGCCTTCCAGCGCCAGTTCCTTCAGTTTCCCCAGCAGATAGTTGGCAGTATCCAGCTCCTGCTGGCTGCCGCCGGTACGCACATAGGCGGTATCGACCAGGATTTGCATAACTTGCTTTGCGTTCATTTTCGTACCTCCATAATAGACAGGTCGGACGATCAAAAGTACCGCAGACTTTGCCACCTTAGGTGGCAAACAAAATCGTATTCTGTCAGAAAGGTCAGCAGTTTTTTTCGACGGTCCGTGCTGGGTATATGGTAGCGCATTTTGTCGGATTTTGCAAGGAGAAAGAACACCTGCCTGCCAGGAGTTTTCCGGCAGGCAGGAACAAGGGGGCTGGCTTACAGTTAATCGAAACGGTCAGCCAGGGTATCCGATACACGCCAGGCGACATCCTCCATTTTATCCGCGGCTTTTGTGACCAGCTTGCGGGTGGGGTTGCTTTTGGGCATCATCATAACGGCAACCATCCCTGCTGCGGCGCCCAGCCCGGCGGAAATTGCACAGGCCTTTATATTCATTGTGCACGACCTCCTTTCCGAATTCAGTATGTCCCATAACAGAAAAAACATGAAAAAGACGGATTTTCCGCGTGAGACGGAAATGTGTGCGTGAGCGAAGATACAAAATCTTGTGACATCTGCACAAAAAATGAATGAATTATTAAAAATTATATGTCGTGTTTACCTTGTTGACAAATGTCCATCTGTGAGATACAATATGGACACATTCAACAAGGAGGTAAACAGCTATGAAAAAGAGAAATGTAAGCGAGCCCAGCATGCTCCGCTCTTACACTGTTGCTTCTGCCCGAATTAGACCCGATATGATTCTGGCCGGTTTGCGGGTGGATTCCCTATGCCTGCTACCTATTATTCGACTATAAAGAAAAAATCAACCGGGTTGTTCATTCAAGCCAATTTGCATGAAGAAACGGTTGCCTGTGGTAGCCGTATTTTTATTGCTTTCCAATTTATAAAGGAGTAAAGAAAATGAAAAAATTTGTTGCATCTGTAATGGCTCTGGCCATGGTAGCCGCCAGCTTTGCCGGCTGTGGCAATTCCTCCGCATCCGCTTCCAATGAAGCAAAGGCAAACACCGTTAAGATCGGCCTGTCCGGCCCGCTGACCGGCAGCGCCTCCGTATACGGCCAGGCCGTTAAGACCGGCATGGAAATCGCTGTGGAAGAGATCAACGCTAAGGGCGGACTGCAAATTGAATTCCGTGCAGAGGATGACGAAGCCGATACCGAAAAGGGCGTTTCTGCTTACAACGCTCTGAAGGACTGGGGCATGCAGGTATTTGCCGGCAACGTTACCTCCGGTTCTGCCAATGCTGTAGCCCCCGAAACTGTGGAAGACGGCATCTTCAATATCACTCCCTCCGCATCCGCTACCTCTGTGGCAATGGCCGGCCCCAACGTATATCAGATGTGCTTCACCGACCCCAACCAGGGTGCCAGCGCAGCTGAACTGGTTGCAAATAAGTTTGCCGGTGCCAAGGTTGGCGTGATTTACGACTCTTCCGATGATTACTCCGCAGGCCTCTACCAGGGCTTTGCCAGCAAGGCTTCCGAGCTGGGTGTCAATGTGGTTGCTACCACTGCCTTCACAGCGGACAACAAGGCTGACTTGACCACTCAGGTTACCAAGTGTCAGGAATCCGGTGCGGATTTGGTCTTCCTGCCCATCTACTACACAGAGACTTCTCAGATTCTGACTTATGCAAACAAGATCGGCTATACACCTGACTTCTTCGGCTGCGACGGTATGGACGGCATCCTGGATGTGGAAGGCTTTGATACCGCTCTGGCAGAGGGCCTGGCTCTGATGACTCCTTTCGATGCCAATGCCTCCGACGAAGCTACCAAGTCCTTCGTTGCCAAGTTCGAAGCCAAGATGGACGGCCAGAAGCCCAACCAGTTCGCTGCAGACGCATACGACGTTATCTACTCTATCTATAATGCGCTGGTTGCCGCTGGTGCCACCGGCAGCGAGACTCCTCAGGAGCTGTGCAGCATGCTGATGGAGCAGTTCAACAGCATGACCGTAGATGGCCTGACCGGTAAGGGCATGCACTGGGATGCCAACGGCATGATCTCCAAGACTCCTGCCGCTGTGGTCGTCGAAAACGGCGTGTACGTTCCCATGGACTGATTGACCAACTAAAAAACAAAGGGGATGAAGGGAAAAGCTTCCCTTCATCCCTTCCAACAGTCTATGAAAGCGACAGAACCCTCTGTCTTTTTCATAGGCTGTTGAGTAGAACGAAAGAGAGGATCTATATGAAAATTATTCAGTATTTGATCAATGGTATCAGTATCGGCTCCGTATACGCCATTATTGCCCTAGGCTACACCATGGTTTATGGCATTGCCAAGATGCTGAACTTTGCCCATGGCGATGTTATTATGGTGGGCGCGTATATCTCCTTCTGTGTTACCAATTATCTGGGAATGCCTGTGGTGGTGTCCATACTGGCAGCTATGGCGGTTTGTACCGTGCTGGGCATGCTCATTGAGGCGCTGGCCTATAAACCCCTGCGGGGAACTCCCAGCCTGGCGGTTTTGATTACAGCCATTGGTGTCAGCTACTTTCTGCAGAATGCGGCGCAGTTGATTTGGTCCTCCAGCCCGAAGAACTATACCAGCATCGTCACCTTTGCCCCCATCCATTTAGCTGGCGGCCAGCTGGTGGTTACCGGTGAAGTGATCGTCACCATTGTGGCCTCTGTCATCATCATGATTGGCCTTACCTGGTTCACCTCCTGCACCCGTACCGGCAAAGCAATGCGTGCCGTATCAGAGGATCGGGATGCCGCACAGCTGATGGGCATCAATGTCAACCAGACCATTTCCACCACGTTTGCCATTGGTTCCGCTCTGGCGGCGGTGGCTGGCGTACTCCTGTGCTCCACGGTTCCCATTTTGCAGCCCACCACCGGTTCTATGCCTGGTATCCGTGCCTTTACTGCTGCGGTCTTTGGCGGAATCGGCTCTATCCCCGGTGCCATGCTGGGCGGTATCCTGCTGGGTGTGATTGAAACCTTCAGTAAGGCTTACCTCAGCCCCCAGTTCAGCGATGCAATTGTATTTGCTGTTTTGATTGTGATTCTGCTGGTGAAGCCTGCCGGATTGCTGGGCAAACAGGTACAGGAAAAGGTGTAAGGTGATGGCGATGAAAAAAAGATGGAATAAAGAACAACTCACCGGAAAGCTGAAGAATGCCTCTACATACATCCTCGTAACGGTGGCTTTCGTTATTTTGCAGCTGCTGAGCAGCCGGGAAATGCTGAAAAGTACCACCCAGGGCTTCCTGGTTCCCGCCTGTGCGTATATCGTTCTGGCAGTTTCTTTGAACCTGCTGGTTGGTGTCTGCGGTGAATTGAGCCTGGGGCATGCAGGTTTTATGGGAATTGGCGCGTTTTCCGGCATTGTGGTCACAACGCTGCTGGCATCCGCGGTACCCAATGGAATCGTTCGGCTGCTGATTGGTATGGTGGTTGGCGGTGTGCTGGCGGGGGTTATGGGCTTCCTGATCGGTATCCCTGTCCTGCGACTGCGTGGCGACTATCTGGCAATTGTTACCCTGGCCTTTGGCGAAATTATGAAAAATATCATTGGTAACCTCTATATCGGCACCGATAACAGGGGATTCCATGTCTCCATCGGTTCAGAGGCGCTGGCGCTGGGAGAGGGCGGCAATATGATTATCTCCGGCCCCCGGGGTGCTACCGGTGTTACCAAGCTGTCCACCTTTGCCGTTGGTTTTGTCCTGATCCTGTTCACACTGTTTGTGGTGCAGAATCTGATCAATTCCAAAGAGGGTCGAGCCATCAAGGCTGTGCGGGATAACCCCATTGCCGCGGAATCCGTTGGTATCAATGTGACCGCCTTCCGGATGAAAGCCTTCGTAGTGTCCGCGTTCCTGGCAGGTATGGCCGGTGCCCTGTTTGCGTTGAATTATGGCTCTCTGACTGCCAGCAAGTTTAACTTCAATACCTCCATCAATATTCTGGTCTTTGTTGTTCTTGGCGGTATGGGTAATATCCTTGGCAGTATTATTTCCGCAACCGTATTGTACATCCTGCCGGAGGCAATGCGTGGCCTGCAGGATTACCGTATGATTATTTATGCGGTGGTGCTGATTTTGGTCATGCTGTTTACCTGGTCTCCCAAGGCCAAGGATCTGGTGGCTGTGGTTTTGGATAAGCTGAACAGCGTTTTCCGGAAGAATCAGAAGGAGGTTGGCACAAATGAATGAGTATTCCAAGAAAATTTTAAAAGTGCCCACTGTGAACTTTTTCCGGGAGCAGGATCAGGGCAAGTTGCCTGTTCTGGATGTACGGAATCTGGGTATCGACTTTGGTGGCCTGACTGCGGTGGACAGCTTCAACATTACGATTGGCCCTACCGAAATTTCCGGTCTGATTGGCCCCAACGGTGCTGGTAAGACTACTATTTTCAATCTGCTTACCGGCGTCTACCAGCCTACCCGGGGCAGTGTTCTGATCAATGGCATTGATATTAAGGGCATGCCGGTGCATAAGGTCAACAAGCTTGGCATTGCCAGAACCTTCCAGAATATCCGCCTGTTTACAGATATGTCTGTGCTGGACAATGTAAAGGTTGGTATGCACAACGAGATGAAGTGTTCCTTCTTCAGCAGTGTCCTGCGGCTGCCCGGCTACTATAAGGCAGAGAAGAAGGCCAACGAAAAGGCAATGGAATTGTTGGAATTTATGGGTCTGGAAGAGTACGCCAATACAAAGGCTGGCAGCCTTCCGTATGGTGTCCAGCGCCGCCTGGAAATTGTCCGTGCTTTGGCTACAAACCCGTCCATCATCCTGCTGGACGAGCCTGCAGCCGGCATGAACCCCAGTGAGACCACGGAGCTGATGCACCAGATCCGCCGTATCCGGGATACTTTCCACATTGCCATCTTCCTGATCGAGCATGATATGAACCTGGTTATGAATGTATGCGAAGCCATTGCGGTTGTGAACTATGGCCGGATCATTGCCAAGGGCACTCCCGAGGAAATCCGCCATGACCCCGCGGTGATTGAGGCTTACTTGGGAAAGGAGGACGCCTGATATGCTGAAAATTGAGAATATTGATGTGTACTATGGCGCCATCCATGCGGTCAAGAATGTTTCCTTTGAAGTTGGAGAAGGGGAGATCGTTGCCTTGATCGGTGCCAACGGTGCAGGCAAAAGTACGATACTGAAAACCGTCTCCGGTCTGATGCACCCCCGCTCCGGCTCTATCAGCTTCTGCGGGCAGAACATCACCCATACAGAGGCATATAAGCTTCTGCGTACAGGACTTTCCCATGTGCCGGAGGGCAGACGGATTTTCCTGGAAATGACCGTCCAGGAGAATCTGGAGATGGGCGCCTACATTCGCAAAACCGTGTCGGATGAAGATCTGGAAAAGGTATTTACCTATTTCCCCCGACTGAAGGAGCGCCGCAAGCAGGTGGCGGGTACCCTGTCCGGTGGTGAGCAGCAGATGCTGGCCATGTCCCGTGCCCTGATGTCCCACCCCAAGCTGATGATGCTGGATGAGCCTTCTATGGGCCTTGCGCCGATTATCGTGGATCAGGTGTTCGGTATCATCAAGGAGCTGCATAAGTCCGGAACAACCATTTTGCTTGTGGAGCAGAATGCCCGGAAAGCCCTGCAAATTGCGGACCGAGCCTATGTTCTGGAAACCGGCAGCATTACCCTGTCCGGTACCGGTGCAGAGTTGAGCAAATCTGACGAAGTGCGCAAAGCCTATTTGGGCGGCTAAAAAATATTCCCCCTGCATACAGTGTGCAGGGGGTGTTTTTATGTGCCGGAAAAGGAGAACGTGGGGTTCCTGCCTGATTAGTTTTGGCGCCGGATTGATTTTTGGCCAGTGGATCAGTTCCGCTGTGCTGTGTGTTCTGCTTGCTTTGGGACTGATGGGGATGGGGCTGTGTATTTGCGGCCGAAGGTAATACTTGCCCGAGGCAGGTCATAGCATATACCAAAGCTGGAAAAGGAGTGTGGGCTATGGAAATGAAAAGCTCGGAGCTTGCCTATTTAACACCGGCATTGCAGGATACCCGCCTGATGGAACAGACTCAGGAACTGCGTCTTCCGGAGGGCATGCCGGATGTGGGACAGATCATTGGTGTATGGGGACAACCTGTGCTGCGCAGCAAACAGTGGCGGACAGATATGGTAGCGTTTACCGGCGGAATTCAGGTCTGGCTGGCTTACAGGCCGGAAAACGGCGAAGGCATTCAGTATCTGGACAGCTGGCTGCCCTTCCAGGGAAGCTGGGATCTGGATCGGGATACCCCCGAGGGGAAAATGGCACTGGAAACCGGGATAAGGGCGCTGGATGCCCGCACTGTTTCCCCAAGAAAAATCCTCCTGCGGGCAGACCTGGCGCTGTGGGTTCAGGCGCTGTGCCCTGCGATGGCGCGGCTGTATAGCCCCGGAGATTTGCCGGAGGATGTTCAGCTTCTGGAAAAAGAATACTGTCTTCGGCTGTATCAGCAGGCGGGTGAGAAAAGTTTTGTGGCAGAGGATACCACTGCCATACCGGAGCACCATGGCTGCGCCGGTATCCGCACTGTTCTGACAGATCAGAAGGTGGTGGGCAATAAGCTTGCGTTCCGGGGGACGGTGGAGCTGACACTGTTGGTGAGCCAGGAGGATGGATCCCTGGAGGGACGGAATCTGGCGCTTTCCTTTGCTCAGTTCGCCGAGCTGGAAAAGAGCTATGGCAACCAGGCAGAAGCAGAGCTGCATATATGTGTTACGGAATTGGAGCTGGGGGACAGTGGCATTCGTGTGGGTCTGACTGCCCAGTATGCTGTGAGTGACGAGTGTTCGGTTCAGGTGCTGGAGGATGCCTATAGTTGCCGCCGCTCCGTAGAGCTGACAGTGGGCAGTCTTTCTGTGGTACCGATTCTGGCACGTCAAAAGCTGGTGCTTCGTGGGGAGGCTCCGCTGCCATCCCAGCTGACCGGCGTAGCGGAAGCCGCGCTCTGGACGGATTTCCCCCAATGTCTGCCGGAAAGCAGAGAGTTGCAGGGGCAGGGGATGGTGCAGCTGCTGGGCTATAACCAGGAAGGCAAACTGCAAGGCGGTGCCTGCCGCTGGGATGCCCGGTGTCAGATGGAAACAGAGGGAGAATGCTTCTTAACGGGGTTCAGTCCTTCCGCTCCCCAGGTAGAGCCGGCCAAAGGGTGCATTGCCGTGGAGCTGCATTGCCAGGTGTCCCAGCTGGGCACCGGGGGAATTCCGGCGGTAACAGACATTGTTTTGGGAGAACTTCTGGAACCGGATCCCCAACGGCCCAGTCTGATCCTGTGCCGGGTGAAGCAGGAAAGCCTGTGGGCACTGGCCAAACAAAATGGCTCTACAGTTGCGGACATCCGCCAGGCCAATGCTCTGGAAGGGGAGTGTGCGGAGGGAACTATGCTTCTGATTCCCATACACTGACCGGACGGTTTGTTCCCGGAAGATACCATTTTTTTCGCGTGCGAAAACGGCGTTCCTTTTTCGGGAACGCCGTTTTGTAATGAAAAGGTTTTTATACGGTACGTGTCCATTCTGTGATCAGCAGTCCGGGGATCATCCAGATCAGCTGATACAGCAGCACATTTGTGGGGGTGAGCAGCTGGGTACTGCCCTGGAAGCCCAGGACGAACATAACCAGCAGGCCGATAATGCCGCCCAACATATGAATCATCAGGCCGAGCTTGCTGGAATGGTACAGCGCGTTGGCGCCGGTGACGGCATAGGCACTGCTTACCAGTTCTTCACGAATGGTGAGAGCCAGAACCGGGGACTCGGGATTTGCTTGCCGTGGGGCAAGCTGCTGCCGGGTCTGCCGATCCGGGAATACCATACGCCGGGTATTGACCCCGAATTTGCCCCGGATAAACTCATCCGTCAGCAGAAAATCATCGCACAGAAGCACTGGGCGAATCTTACGGTAAGCCGTGAGGGAGACAAGACCGGCCGAGGCCGAACGCATCTTGGCATAGGAGATGGCGATTACTGCGCACAGCTTGCCACCGATGGCAACATATACGGCCTGGGATACGGTGGTTCCCTGGGGGATTTCTACATCCATGCTTTGCAGGAAGTTCAGCTCGCCCATAAGCACGATCTCGCCGCCGATTTCTCCGCCAATGCCGCCCTGACCATAGTCGTGGAAGTTTTCTACAGCGTATTCACTGCCGCCACGGTTTTTCAGCATGTTCTGGAACAGGGGAACCAGTCCGCCGCCGGCGGCGGTGATCAGGGAGGCGGTGTAGGAAAGCACCTGCTCCTTTTCCCGGGAGCCGTAGAATTTTACACCGTTGAGCTTGGTAGAGCCGCTGGGGAACAGGTCAGCGTCCTTCATGGGGAAGTATGCCTTGCCCAGGAGCTTGGTAATACCCTGCCAGCCGCACAACACTGTGCCAACCATATGCAGCCGACGTTGCAGGAGCGCGGCGGGACGGGTAAGTGCCACGAAGAAACTGGCGGGAACCGCAACCAGCAGGGAGGTGGACAGTACCTGGATGGCCAGGCTGATGCTATGGCGCATACCGGAGACGGCTGCGATGGCAATGCAGGCCAGCAGTGCGATAAAGCAGAAGACACTTTGCAGCTTTTCCGGAGTACTGGGCTTGCTGTAGGTGTCCATAAAGTCATCTACATCCCCTTCTCCACGGAGCAATACGTTTCCGCCGTCCAGGTAGTCGCCTTCCTTTACAATGCTGTTCAGGTGGATGGCTTTGCGCAGGGTATCCATTTGGGACATCTCCGTTGTCCGCCGGTGGTACCGGCCAAACAGGGCAAAGGTCATTTCCAGAGCGAAGCAGGCGCAACAGGGAACCCGCAGCTCCTGCAAGCAGAACATGGCATCAGCGCCGCAGGCCAGCAGAGTGAAAAAGAGCATGGAATTGATGGTAAACCGGCCGTGGAACATGTCCGCAATGCCGTCCATCATTTGGTAGCAGCCCAGCAGAGCAGAGCCCAGCATAGCCAGTACCTGGCTGTAGATGACCAGCTTCAGCCGGTTTTCCGGAACCATTCCCATGGTAAAGAGCGTGGTGGTGGCGACGCACAGCACTACAATAAGGAAACTGGCAAACAAGGCGATTTGCAGTTTCAGAAGTCCGGAGTCAGAAAGCTCATAGTACCGCTTTTCCGGGCCTGCGACGATCTTTCGCTTGAGTTCCCGGATGTTGCTGCGGATGGGGATGGGCTCTTTTGGTGCAGGCGGTTCCTGTAGATCGGAGATGGCATCCAGGCGGATGGTTTCCTCCGTAGCGGCAGGAACCGGTGCAGAAGTGGATTCCTCCTTTTCTCCGGAGAATACCTGGGTATCCTCGGCCTGCTCCGGGGGCAAGTCCCCCAGCAGCTCTTCCAGACGCTTGGCGAAATCTTCATCGCTTTCTACCGGGTCTGCTTCCGGGGTATTGTCTGCCTGGGCATCCCCGTTTTCTTCTGCGGGATGTTCTGCTTCCGGGGGAGTATTTGCCTGGGCGGGGAGGTCAGCCTCCGGGTTATCCACCGGAACTTCGGCAGTGCCATCCTCCTGGGAAGGTGCGGTGCCGCTGCCAAATTCATTGAGGATGGAATCCAGATCGAATTCCTGGAGTTCCTCCAAGTTTTCCTGATTGTCCATAGTTTCCTCCTGTTAGCCCAGGCGCTGACGAACTGCCTCGTAAAGAAGAATGGATGCGGCAGCGGAGGCATTCAGAGAGCTGATCCGTCCTCCCATGGGAATGTGTACCGTCACATCGCAATTTTTTCGTACCAGGGGAGTCATGCCGTCTCCTTCGTTTCCAATCACAATGGCTGTGGGGCCTTTCAGATCGGCCTGATACATGGGGATGGAACCTTCGGCGGCGGTTCCGAAAATCCATACGCCCTTGTCCTTCAGCTCCTGCATGGCGGCGGTGATGTTGGTCACCCGGGCAACTTTCATGTATTCAATGGCTCCGGCGGAGGCTTTGGCTACGGTTGCGGTCAGGCCGACGCTGCGGCGCTTGGGGATGATCACGCCATGGGCACCGGCGCACTCTGCGGAGCGGAGAATGGCACCCAGGTTATGGGGATCGGACAGCTCATCGCAAATAACGATCAGAGGAGTCTGCCCCCGGGAAGCGGCTTCCTCCAAAATATCGTCGATGGTGCAGTAGGTGTGGGCGGCGCACAGGGCAATCACGCCCTGATGGGAGCGGGTGAAGGACATCTGATCCAGCTTCCGCCGATCCACAGGAACGACCACCGCACCGGCTTCCTTTGCCTGGGCGGCAAGCCGCTGCAAGCCACGGTCAATATCGCCGGAGGCAACAAACAGCTTATCAATGGTACGTCCGCTCTTCAGCGCTTCCTGGATGGCGTTGCGTCCTTCCAGCTGCCCTTCCGTTTCTTCCACAGGCGGCTGGGGTGCAGGCCGGTTGGGCCGGGCAGACCGCTGGGGGCGGTTGTTTTTATCGTACATAGGTATCAACTCCATTTTTTAGAAAAACATATAGTTTATCCTATTATACCAGAAAGTTTGCCATTCCACAACTGTTATTTTTCTTTTTCCGGAGAAAGGGAAGAAAATAGGCTGTTTTGCAGTGCGCCGGACAGGATTCACAGAAAGTTTACCGCAAACATAAGAATCATTCATTGCCACAAATGGAAAAATGTGATATGATACCCCATAAGAAAGCCTGAGGAGGCATAAGAAACATGAATTATGGACAAAACGACAATCCAAACGAGAAAAAACCCGGCGGCCCGGGAAATGAAAAGCCGAAAAATAATTTCTGGACACCGCTGATTATTGCCTTGGCGCTGGTGATGCTGTTTGGCTGGATCTATAATATGGTATCCAACAGCCAGTATACAGAAACCACTTATACGGAATTCCGTACTGCTATGCTGACAGATCAGCTGGCTGAGGTGCAGTACCGGGGCAACCGGGTGTACTATCTGACCAAGGAAGAAGCGGCAAAGCCTGCCGGTTCCCAACGGGCGTGCTATACCGGTATGCCCAGCGGCGACTGGCTTTCCATCTCCAATGAACTGGTAATCCGGGGTGTAACTGTAGACGAGCAGATTCAGGAAGACAATTCCATGATTATGATGATTCTGTACTATGGCATCACCTTTGCTATCCTGTTTATGTTTATGCGCAGTTTGACCAAGCGCATGTCCGGAGACGGAATGATGGGTGGCTTTGGCAAGAGCAAGGCAAAGGTGTACATGGAGAAGCAGACCGGTGTAACATTCAAGGATGTGGCCGGACAGGACGAGGCCAAGGAATCCCTGAAAGAGATTATCGACTTTCTCCACAACCCCCAGCGCTATACGGAAATCGGTGCAAAGCTGCCGAAGGGTGCTCTGCTGGTAGGCTCCCCCGGTACCGGTAAAACGCTGCTGGCCAAGGCTGTCGCAGGCGAGGCGGATGTGCCTTTCTTCTCCATTTCCGGTTCCGATTTTGTGGAGATGTTCGTAGGTATGGGCGCAAGCCGTGTGCGGGATCTGTTCCAGCAGGCGGCAAAGGTGGCGCCGTGTATCATTTTTATTGATGAGATTGATGCGGTTGGCCGTTCCCGGGATAACCGCTTTGGCAACAATTCCGAACAGGAGCAGACGCTGAATCAGCTGCTCAGCGAAATTGACGGTTTTGAATCCTCCAAGGGTATCGTCTGCCTGGCCGCTACCAACCGTCCGGAGATTTTGGATAAGGCGCTGCTGCGGCCCGGCCGGTTCGACCGCCGGATCATTGTGGATCGTCCCAACCTCCAGGGCAGACTGGATACTCTGAAGGTGCACACCCGCAAGATTAAGCTCAGCGAGGATGTGGATCTGAAGAAGATTGCCCAGGCTACTGCCGGTGCTGTGGGTGCGGACTTGGCAAATCTGGTCAATGAAGCAGCACTGCGTGCTGTGCGTATGGGGCGCAGGGCTGTCAACCAGGAAGACTTGCTGGTATCCTTTGAAATGGTCATTGCCGGTACGGAAAAGAAGAACACCGTGCTTACGGAAACGGAGAAGCGCCTGGTGGCTTACCATGAGGTTGGCCATGCTCTGGTATCCGCACTGGAAAAGCATGCCCAGCCCGTTTCCAAGATTACCATTGTACCCCATACCTCCGGCGCATTGGGCTATACCATGTACCTGCCGGAGGAGGAGAAGTTCCTGTCCACACGGCAGGAGCTGGAGGTAGAGCTGCGCAGTCTGGTAGGCGGCCGTGCGGCCGAGCAGCTGGTGTTTGGTGTGCAGACCACCGGCGCTTCCAACGATTTGCAGCGTGCCACTTCCCTGGCACGGAATATGGTCAGCCAGTATGGTATGAGCGGAGAGATGGGACTGATGACCACTGCCTCCACTCAGAACAGCTACCTGGACGGCCAGGCATATATGGACTGTTCCCAGACAACCGCGGCTCAAGTGGACAAGGAAGTAAAGCGTCTGTTGGATGATGCTTTCAGCCACGCAACCCAGCTGTTGCAGGACAACCGGAAACTTCTGGATGAAGTGTCTGAGTATCTGCTGCTGAAGGAGACCATCACCGGGGATGAACTGATGGCCTATGTAAATGCGGCGCAGAAGGAGTCTTTGCCTGCGGCAGATCAGGAAGTGCCTCAGGCAGAGGAGAAAACAGAAGAATAACAGGCAGCCCTCTTCGGAGGGCTTTGCCGCTATCGGGGGGTAGAAGGATGAAAACACGTTTTTGGGCACTGGTGCTGAGTATGGCTGTGGCATTGTGTATCTTGCCGGTGCATAGCCTGGCAGAGCAGAACATCAGCTGGTCTGTGGAAGGAGATACGCTGGTTATTTCCGGATACGGAGAGATGGACTTTGACCACATCCCCTGGGAGGAACTCCGGGAGGACATACAGACTCTGCGTATTGGGCAGGGGGTTACCACCATTGCCCCCGGTGCTTTTGCCGACTGTGAAAATCTGCGTTCCGTTACGTTGCCGGACAGCCTGCTTTATATTGGCCGGGAGGCATTCCGGGATTGTGAATCTCTGAGCTGGGTAACTCTGCCGGAGAAGCTGATTGGCATAGAGAAGAAGGCTTTTTCCGGCTGTGAAAATCTGACCCAGATTTATATTCCGGAGGGAGTAAGCTGGATAGAAGATCGTGCTTTCGATGTAAATGTTGTCATTACCGGTCTGACGAATTCCGCTGCCCAGGATTACGTAGCCGCCTGCGGTGGTTCCTTCCGGAAGAGTTTTCTGCACAATCCTGTTGCGGCCAGTGGCACCTGGGGGGAGATTACCTGGAGCCTGGAAAATGGTGTTCTGCAGTTGTCCGGTACCGGAGCGGTGTCCGGGCAGAGTAAGCGGGATTACCCCTGGGATCCTTACCGTGCGGACATAACCGCCGTAAGGGTGGAAGAAGGTATCACGGAGTTGGGGAAGGAAGCGTTTTCCCTTTGCAGAAAGCTGACGGAGATTCAACTGCCGGAGTCTTTGGAATCCATCCAGCCGGAGGGATGGGAGACGCTGGAAACGGTATCTGGATACCCGGGAACCCAGGCGGAAGCATTTGCCAAGGCACGGAACTGTACCTTCGTCCCGCTGGAAGAGGCTCCCGCGCCTGACGGGGAGCAGAAGGAAACGGAAGGGGAGACAGAACCGGGAACTGAGCCGGAGGGCACAGAGACTACAGAGCCGGCAGAAATCCAGACGAAGGAAACCCAGGAAGCGCCGGATGCTGAGCAGGAATCGCAGCCGGCAGCGGCACCGGAGCTTACATTGTCGGAAGCTTCCGCCCAGCCGGGACAGCTGGTGTGCCTGACGGTTTCCCTGGAAGAAAACCCGGGACTTTGCGGGCTGCATTTTGCCATTGTGTATGATAAGACGCAGCTTTCTTTGGAGGACTATGATTGTTTCAACCCTGCTGTATCTCTGTCGGATTGGAGTGTAGGCATAGGGGAAGGGGAGCGGGCGCTGTGGATTCAGCCGGATGAGACCCAACTGTGCGGAGAGATCCTTACCCTGGTTTTCCGTGTGCTTGCCGATGTACCCCAGGAAGCGCTGACGGTCTCTTTGGAGGATGTCTGTGTGGTTACAGAAGGGGAAGAGCTTCTGGAACTTGACCCGGTCACCGGAACCATCCATGTAACGGCGGGAGTTTCCGGGGATGCAAACGGAGATGGCCGTGTCACCTATGCCGACATGCAGTGCCTGCGCCGGTATCTGGCAGGGGTGGACATTTCCGTTGAGACAGGAAATGCGGATCTGAACGGGGACGGCGCGGTGAACCTGCTGGATTTGCTGCTTCTGCAAAAGCAGCTAACCGAACCGGAAAAATAAACCATACATAAAAATCAAATCAGCGTGTAGAAAAGCACCCAGAGTTTGCCACCTGTGGCAGCAAAAAAGTCATCTCCCGCATGTTCCCGGGAGATGACTTTTTGCCGTTTCAGGGGGATGGTCTGTAGTTTAGCTGCCGAAGAGAAAGAAATGGAACGCCAGGCACACGGCTGCCGTCTGCAGAAAAAGAATCAGAGGAATCCCAATGGTGAATTTTTTGTGCCGGGTTTTGTGCCGGAATACGTGCATGCCCAACAGCGCGCCGATGCTGCCGCCCAGCCATGCGCTGGTCATTAGGGTAGCCTCCGGAATGCGCCATAGTTTTTTTCTGGCTTTCTGCTTGTCCACAAGCATAAGCAGAAAAGCAATGGCATTGATTGTAAGCAGATACGCCAGGATCAGAATAAGCATGGTGGTTGTTCCTTTCGGGAGGGTTTGATGATGAAAAAGGGATTGCTGATTATGGGATTGTTGTTGCTGCTGTCAGGGTGTGGAGGGCAGCAAACCATGGAGACGGTAGCGGACAGCTATGAGGTTGTGCAGGTGGCGCAGCCCCGGCAAATTCAGGTGGATTTGCCGGAGGGAGGAGAGGAAAGTGCCCTGGAGGGAGAAACGGGGCGACTCTACCTGACGGATGACTATGAGATCAGTTTGCAAACCCTGGAGGCGGGAGATCTCCAGGCTACGATTCGGACATTGTGCGGGAAGGAGCAGGAAGATCTAACCATTGTGTCCACCCGACATGACGGGCTGAAAAAATATGAGTTTGTTTGGGCGGCAGCGGGAGAGACCGGTCAGCAACTGGGACACAGCGTGATTCTTGACGATAGGAATTATCACTATTGCCTGACGGTACTGCGTCCGGAAGTTCCGGCAAAAACCGATCAGGTGGTGTGGAGTCAGGTATTTTCTTCTTTTTCCCTGTCCTGATATTGGGCAAGTACTTCCCGGCACAGAGCCTGGCAGGCCTGCCGGACACTTTCGGGATAGAGAATTTCCGCTTTGCTGCCAAAACCCATTACCCAGCTGAGAAACATGGGGCTTTCCGCCACATTTACGGTGAAAACAAAGTGGTCGTCGCCGTCCGGAATCAGCATGGTACTGCCGCCAAAGCGGTCCATGACCACATTGGTCAGATCCTTGTGGAACCGGAGCTTCACTGCAACCGTTTCTCCGGCGAACATGGAAAATCGCTTGGCAGCGTATTCTGCCAGGCGGTTTCCGGTAAGTTCCGGGCAGGGAACTCTGGCCTGTTGGGTAAGCAGAATATCCGTCATCCGGTCTACCCGGTAGCTGGTGATGCCGTGGCGGGGGGAGAGTGCCAACAGGTAGCAATTTTCACCCTCCTGGCACAGGCCGTAAGGGCTTGCCACATAGTCCTTTTCCCGGTATACCCGCTGACCATCCACGCCCCAGTTGAAGTAGCGAAAGGTGATCTGTTTGTTCTGGGTGATTGCCTCCTGGATGGCATCGATGCTGTAATAAATGGATTCGTTCATGCTCTTTACCCGGCCGGATACCACGACGTCCCGGCGCATCAGCCGGGCGTCTTCTTCGTTGCACAGGGTGCAAAGCTTCCCGATCAGTTCCCGGGATTTTTTCTCGGTAAGGAAGCGGCTGGATTGCACAGCGTCTATGAGAAGTTTCAGTTCCGGAAGCTCAAAAGCACGCATACCGATATAATATCCGCCGTTCTTTCCCGTTACACGCAGAATATCTATGCCATATTCCTGCAGGGCGGTAATATCGGAATAGATGGTTTTTCGGTCGCACTGGATGCCGTGGTTTTGCAGCATGGCAATCAGTTCGTTGGCTCTCACGGGGTGTTCCTCGTGGGAATTTTTTTGCAGATAATCCAGGATGTACAGAATCTTTAGTTTCTGATTTTCCGATTTGGCCATAGCTTACCCCTCCTTGCTTGCTGCGATTATACCATAAAAACCACTCCGGGAAAAGGAAAAATTGATTTTTGGGGAATCCTGTGATAAAATAGCCAAAATCATTCAAAAGAGGGAACATGTATGCTGTATATCGGTTGCCATTTATCTGCTTCCAAGGGAAATTGCGCAATGATCCGCCAGGCGATGTCCTTGGGGGCCAATACCTTTGCTTTTTTCACCCGCAATCCCCGGGGCAGCCGGGCGAAGGCGGAGGACCCGCAGGATTGCGTTCAGGCGGTTGCCATGCTGGAGCAGGAAAAATTTGGCAAACTGGTTGCCCATGGTGCGTACACCATGAATCTTTCCACAGCGAAAGAGGAGGACAGAAGTTTCGCCGCGCAGATTCTGGCGGAGGATTTGCGGAGAATGGCTGCGCTTCCTGGAAATTTCTATAATTTTCATCCCGGCAGCCATGTGGGTCAGGGGGTAGAGGCAGGGGTGGATTACATATCCGCAGCGCTGAGAAAAGCGCTGGAGCCGGGTTACCCCGTAACGGTGTTGCTGGAAACCATGGCCGGAAAGGGCAGCGAAATTGGGGGCAGTTTTCAGGAGCTGAAGGCGATTCTGGATGCAGTGGGCAGTGACCAGGTGGGTGTTTGCCTGGATACCTGCCATGTCTATGATGCCGGCTACGACATCCGCAATGATCTGGATGGTGTTCTGGCCGAGTTCGACCGGGTAATTGGTTTGCAGCGGCTCAAAGCGCTTCATCTGAATGACAGCAAGAATCCCTTTTCCAGTCACAAAGATCGCCATGAACGCATTGGAGAAGGCAGCCTGGGTGTAGAAACCTTCGAGAAGATTGTAAATCACCCTTTGCTCCGGGAAAAGCCTATGATTTTGGAAACGCCCAATGAGTTGCCGGGATACCGGGAGGAAATAACCTTCCTGCGGGGACTTCTTAAAGAAAAGTTCATTTGACTTTTGGTGAAAAACGTGCTACTTACTGTAGACAGAATGGGAAAATATAAACACTTTGGGATTATTCCGATATTTGGAAAAATTTGTACCCCTTCTTTGGAGAAAGGAGGAAATCCATGACTGGATTTGAAGAAATTTTGAGTATTATTGCCAAGTCCAGGCAGCTGTATGCTGATGTCTTTGTGGCGGTAAGCCGCTATTTGCTGCCTGCTCTGGCAGCCTGGCTGCTGATCCACTGTGCCAGGCCGCTGTTGTTCTTTCGCCGGGAGCCGGAGATTTGGGCCTGGCTGAAATTTACAGACGGGAGCCAGGTGGCAGTGACCCACTGGGAAAATGTCATCGGCAGAAACAAGAGCAGCGATATTACGGTTGCGCTGTCTACCGTTTCCCGGAACCATGCGGTTCTGACCCGCTATGATGATGGCAGCTGGACAATTACCGATGCCAGCTCCAAAACCGGAACCTGGGTCAATGGGGAAAGGGTGAATATCTGCGCCCTCCACGAGGGAGATACCATTTCCATCGGCGGTGTGGATATGCAGTTGCAGCCCATTACCAGGCGGCAGGAGCAGCTGCAGAGCCAGCTGCGCAGCCGTGGCTCCGGATTTTGGGGCGGCTTGGGCGGTCTGCTGTTGCTTACTCTGGTGCAGCTTGTGATGCTGCTGGGATTTTTGCTGACAGGAGCGGAGGAAGAGTACCCGGATTATATGCTGGGCTTCGGTGGCGTGGCTATTTGCCAGTGGGCTTTGTTTTTGTTTTATACCATTATTCGCCGCAGCTCTTTTGAAATAGAGACCCTGGCGTTCTTTCTGTGTACGCTGGGCATGGCCGCTGTGGCGACGGTCAGACCAGGAGAGATTTTCAAGCAGCTGGTGGCCATGCTGCTGGGTGTTGGGATGTTTCTGGTGCTTGGCTGGTCTCTGCGGGATCTGGAGCGGGCAAAGCGGTGCCGCTATCTGGCTGTATTGGCGGGCGTTGGATTTTTGGTGATCACGTTGCTGTTTGGCAAGGAACTGTACGGTGCCAAAAACTGGCTGATTCTGGGCGGCCTTTCTTTGCAGCCCTCCGAATTGACGAAGGTCTGCTTTGTTTACGCCGGTGCGTCTACCATGGATCGGATTATGAACAAGCGGAATCTGATTCTGTTCATCGCCTATTCCGTGCTCATCTGCGGTCTGCTTGCTCTGATGAATGATTTTGGCACAGCAATGATTTTCTTCTGTGCCTTCCTGATTATTGCTTACCTTCGTTCCGGGAGCATGGGCACCATTGCCCTGGCCTGTACGGCATTGGGCTTTGCGGGGGTATTGGCGCTGCAAATTGCTCCCCATGCGCTGAACCGGTTTACCACCTGGCGGCATATCTGGGAGGATCCCTTTAATGCGGGCTACCAGCAGACACAGGCCATTATGTGTATCGCTTCCGGTGGCCTGTATGGTTTGGGTGCCGGAAACGGATATTTGCAGAAGGTTTTTGCGGCTGACTCGGATATTGTCTTTGCTACCCTTTCGGAGGAATGGGGGCTGCTGCTGGCGCTGATGGCTGTGGCGGCTGTGGCGGTGTTCGGCTTTTTTGCCATCCGTACCTCCCGGGTATCCCGCAGCAGTTTTTATTGTATCGGAGGATGTACGGCGGCAGGGATTTTGCTGATTCAGGCATCGCTGAATTGTCTGGGCACAGTGGATATATTACCCTTTACCGGTGTGACTTTTCCCTTCCTTTCCAATGGCGGCACCAGTATGGTAGGCGCCTGGGGGCTTCTGGCCTTTGTAAAAGCAGCGGATACCCGGCAGAACGCCAGTTTTGCGGTTCGCTTTGCCAAGCAGGGAGGAAAAACATGAACAGAGTAACCAAGAGAAGCTGGATTATGGGGGCGTTCCTGCTGCTCCTTCTGGGCGGCATGGCCTTCTTCGTGCTGGAGTATACCATAAAAGCAGACCAGTGGGTGGTATCTACCGGTTCTCCCCATGTGTTCCGTGGCGGCAACCTGGGAAATGGTACAGTGGTGGATTGCAGTGGGGAAGTGCTGCTGGATGTGACCGATGGCCGCACCTATTCTTCCGAAGCACAGACACGTGCCTCTACGCTGCACTGGCTGGGTGACCGCCAGGGGAGTATCCAGGCCAAGGCAGTGGGAAATTACGCAGCCATCATGTCCGGCTATGACAAAGTAAACGGATTGTATGATTTTTCCGGCAGCAGCTCAGTGGCAGAGCTTACGTTGTCTGCCCGGGTGCAGAATGCGGCTCTGAGCGCTCTGGATGGGAGAAAAGGCACGGTTGGAATTTATAATTACCGCACGGGAGAGATCCTTTGCGCCGTTACCTCTCCTACGTATGACCCGGACAATGTGCCGGATATAGCCTCGGATACCTCCGGGAAATACGAAGGTGTATATCTCAATCGCTTTTTGCAGTCTACCTATGTTCCCGGTTCCATTTACAAGGTTGTTACCGCAGCTGCGGCTCTGGAATGCGTGCCGGATATAGAGAGCAAAACCTTCTATTGTGACGGAGCCTATGAATACGGCACAGAGGCCGTTACCTGTGAAACTGCCCATGGTACGCTGGATCTGAAAGGGGCATTGGCCCGTTCCTGCAATTGCTCCTTTGCCCAAATTGCTGCCCTGGTGGGAAAAAAGAACATGGTCAAATATGTGGAAAAGTTTTCCGTGACGGAAAGCGTATCCTTTGATGGCGTGACCAGCGCTCGGGGAAACTATGATATTTCCAATACCGGCGGTGCCTCCTTCGCATGGAGCTGCATCGGCCAGCATTCGGACTTGATTAACCCCGCCCGCTTTATGACCTTTATGGGAACCATTGCCTCCGGGGGAAAGGGTGTGGAACCTTATCTGGTCAGCAAGGTGACCAATGGGGAAGATACCTTGTACCAGGCCAAGGCACAAAAAACCGACCGGATTATGAGCCAGGCTACAGCGGAAAAACTCCAAAGCTACCTGCGCAACAATGTGCAAACTATTTATGGCGACGGCAATTTCCCCGGAATGCAGGTTTGCGCCAAATCCGGTACCAGCCAGCTGGGCGGGGGCCAGAAATCCAACGCAATGTTCTCCGGCTTCCTGCTGGACGAAAAATATCCCCTGGCCTTCATCGTAGTCATAGAAAACGGAGGCTACGGCAGCGCCAACTGCGTCCCTGTGCTGTCCAAAGTGCTCAAAGAGTGCAAGGTGGTTCTGGATATGTAAGCCAATCAAAATACAAACAAGGAGCGCCCACCCCCACAGTGGCTCGCTCCTTGTTTTTTAGATTTTTCAGAACGGAAAGCCCCGGCGAATTTTAAGCATATGTACTTTTTAGAAAAATCACACAGAAGAAAAATGGCTTTTTCTTGCTTTTTTCTTCTCTTTTTTTATAATGGAGAGGAAAAGAACATGATTGTGGAGGAGAGATCTGAATGGATGAAATACGCTTTGAAATAGACTGCGATACAAAAAACACTCATTTTCACGAAGAAATGGAAATCTTATATGTACTTTCCGGTCGGATTACCGTTATTATGGCGGGCAGCAGCTTCACGCTGAATGCGGAGGATTTTGTGGTTTTCAATCCCTGTGAATATCACGACTTGTACCAGGATGCAGGAAGTCACCTGCTGTCGGCATATATCGCTACGCCCATTTTGCGCAACGCCAATATGGGCAGAGTACGTTGCAGCAGTCAGCTCCAACGGGAGCAGGCAGATTATTTTCCGTTGATCCGTGCAAAGCTTGCTATGCTCTATAAAAATGGGACGGATTTGGTGGCGGATCGAAGCCTGTATACCCTTAGTGAGATTTATGGGCTGTTGGCCATTTTAAAACAGCAATTTCAGGATGTGGAGGGTAGCGCACCTGTTCCAGAAAACCGAATTCCTTACAGAGCCCTGCGGTATATATCTGAGCATTACTCAGAGGATATTTCTCTGCAAAGTGTGGCGGATGCCATCTTCTTATCCCGTGGGCATTTGTCCAGGGTATTTCAAAAAGAGATGGGGGTATCCTTTTCAGAGTATTTGCGCTCCTTGAGACTAAGTAAGGCCGCAAGGCTGCTGTTGTCCACAGAGTGCCCAGTGACGGATATAGCTCTGGAGTGTGGCTTTTCCAACACAAATACCTTTATCGTAAATTTCCGCCAAGCCTACGGAGAAACACCTGGAAGTTATCACAGGCACAAGAGACAGGGCGAGATCCTACGGAGGGAAGCACCTTCTGGTGCGGCACCACTGATGAATCTTCTGAAGCACGCAAATTACGAAGAGCGGTTCCAAACTTTGAATAAGCGTCCGCAGCAGCCGACAACGTTGGAAGTAAATGTGGCGGATGGAAGGGAAAGAATATTTGTATCTCATCGGGAGAGCATTTCCACTGGATGGGCGGAGATGCTTTTGCGGGAGGACATGCGAAACTGTGTCCGCAGATCGGTGGAGGAAATTGGCTTTCGGTATGTAACGTTTCAGGGGATTCTGGATGACAGCATTGATGTTTACCACGAGATGGAAGATGGCACTCCGTTTTTAAGCTTTACTTATGTGGATCTGATTTTGGATTTTGTGTTGTCAACCGGAGCAAAGCCTTGTCCGATTTTGAGTTATACACCCATGCGATTACTGGAACATCCGGTTACACCCTATGGCGGCTCACAGATTTCTGTACCGAAAAATTTAGAGAAATGGGCATTTCTGATCGATGGACTGATGCTGCATTTGGTGGAGCGCTATGGACTGGAAGAACTGCACACCTGGCGATTCGGAACCTATCCAGCGGCTCATATCAGCTTTGGTGAGGGGACAATGTTGGAGCATTTTCCTCTTTACCGCATCACGTATCGCTCCATTCGCAGCCATCTGCCCCAGGCACAAATTGTGGGCTGCCAGCTGGATTTGGACTTCATGTGTGTCAACTGTTTCGAACCGCTAAAAACCTTTTTATCTATGGCGGTGGAGCAGAAATGCGTTCCGGATGTGCTATCCTTCCAGTGTTTCCACCGAGATTATACAGAGGAACTGCGGGCGGAAGTGAACAGCAAAATCATGGCTCGGGATGAGGAGATGCCGGGAGAGCCTGCCCCTTGCGTTCAAAATCCGGATTATCTGAAGGAAACTCTGGCTACTGTCCGGAAATTGTCTGTTGCTTACGGGCTTGCGGAACTTCCTATCCAGTTGATCATGTGGAATTCTACAATTTGGCAAAGTGACCTGGGAAACGATACTTGCTACAAATCAGCCTTTCTGGTGAAAAACTACCTGGAAAATGCGGAACAGGGAACCATTCTCTCTTTTTCGGCGCTGACAGATAACAATGAGCGCCGGGTCATGAACTCCAATGGATTTCATGGTGGTTTTGGATTGATCAATTTCCATGGCTTGCCCAAGGCGGGTTACTATGCCCTGACGCTGCTGAATCGTCTGGGAGAATGCCTTGTGGTAAAGGGAGATGGTTATGCCATTACCTGTTCCAGAGACAAAAAGAAGATGCAAATCTGTCTGTACCACTATTGCCATCCGGATAGAAAAAATCAAATCCGTGATATACTTCCGGAGGATGAACAGAGAACCTGCGACCGGTATTATGGATTTGAAAATCCAGGTACTCGCAGTTTCCGCTTTTACATTTGCGGGTTGGCGGAAGGCCGCTATGATAAGGAGACCTTTTATATCAACCGGGCACAGGGAAGCAGTTATGATAGCTGGATGAATATTGGTGCACCCAAGCGTATTACTTCCACTCAGCAGGAGTATTTGGAAAAATGTTCCGTACCTGGTTATCAGTACGAACAGGTACGGGTTCGGGAGGGGCAGAAACTCCTGGTTTCTACAGTACTTGATGCCCACGAAGTCCGGGTAATTTGCCTGGAAAAAAGGTGATTGGCGCTTCAGAGCCTGGAATGGAAAGAGATTTTCTCCGGTTGAATTCTGCAAAGAATAAAAAATCCTGTTTTTGTGTGATTTGAATCATGAATTTGTGTGCTCCTTTACGCTGGCTGAGGTGTTGGACGGAGAAAAAGAGTGCATAGTTTTATATGGAGAAAAGCACAAAAAAGAGAGAAAAAAGAAAAATAAAATGGTACAATTTCAACATAACCTGCCACACCTTACCGGAATAGTATCATGGTATATGGACAAAGTGGAAGGGATTGAACAAGGAGGAATTTAAAAATGAAAAAAGCTCTTTCTATGCTCTTGGCACTGTGTATGGTGCTGGTACTTGCAGCGTGTGGCAACGCAGCCCAGGCGCCTGCCGGAGACAACGCTGCCCCCGCACAGACAGAGGCAGCGCTTCAGGTTACCAGAGACAATATCAGCTTTGGATTCCTGGCACCTACCCTGCAGAACGAATTTTTTATCGGCATCGACGATGGCCTGAGGGATGTGGCGCAGCAGGAAAACTGGAAGTATACCTCTGCCAGCTTTGACAATGATTCCGCCAAAGCCGTTACGCTGATTGAGAATATGGTCAGCTCTGGGTGCAATGTGATTTTGGCGATGGTCTCAGACAATTCCTGCGACGATGCTTTGCGGGAAGCCCAGAAAGAAGGCGTCATTGTGATGGAGTGCGGTGTGGAAACCGAGGTTTTTGATATTTGCATGAACTCCAGCCAGTATGATATTGGCACAATGATTTCTGATATGGCAGCGGAATGGATTCAGTCTCAGCATGATGGCAATGCCAATATCGTTGTGTATACTACATACCAGAACCAGGATATGCAAGACCGTGGCCAGGGTATCCAGGATCGTATCCGGGAGCTGTGCCCCAATGTGAACATTCTGGAAGTTGTGGATATTGGCAAGGATGTTGTTGGTGCCGGTACGACGTATACAGAGACGATGCTCCAAAAGTATCCGGAGTTGAACTGTATCCTGGCATATGGTGACGCTGCAGCAACGGAATCTGTGGAAGCTGTGAAGGCCGCCGGGCGAGGTGGGGATGACTTTGGTATCTTCGCCTGTGATGGTACTGCCGGTGCGATTGCCTATATTGCTGCCAACGATGTCATGCGTGGCACATTGCAGTTTGGCTCTGTAGCGGAGCAGACCCGGCAGTGCCTGTATAACTATCTGGACGGCTCTCTGGCATCCGGCAGTGTGGTACCTTCTTCCATTTTCCCCATTACGCCTGCCAACGTTGCGGATTTTCAGTAAAACGCACTTTGCAGCATCTTGTGGCGCTGCCTACTCCGGTTAGGCGGTGCCACATTTTAATAAGGGGCAGATTGTTTCCTGCCCGGAAAGGAATCGGTATATATGTCGGAAAAAACGATTTTGTCTGTCAAAGACATAGTTAAAACATATCCGGGTGTGGTGGCCATCGATCATGTTTCTTTTGATGTACGGCAGGGAGAGGTACATGCACTGATTGGTGAAAATGGTGCGGGAAAATCCACTTTGATCAAAACCCTGTCCGGCGCTATCCTCCCGGATAGCGGAACCATAACCGTGGACGGAAAAGACTATGGATCTTTTACGCCTGCCCAGGCCAAGGCGCTGGGTATCCGGGTTATTTACCAGGAGTTTACCTTGGTTCCTGGTATCAGCGCAGCAGAAAATGTGTTTTTGGGAGAAAAAACCAAGGCAGGACTCTTTGTGGATTTTAAGGAGCGGGAGCGCAGAACCAAGGAGTTGTTCGACCAGATGGGGGTGGACATCGATCCGTCCAGGAGTGTGCGGGATTTGTCCCCGGCCTGCCAGCAGATTGTGGAGATAGCAAAAGCAGTCAGCCAGAATGTAAAAATTCTGATTATGGACGAACCTACCGCCCCGCTGACTACCAATGAGGTTGCAACGCTGTTTCGGATTATCCATGATTTGAAGGTCAAGGGTGTTACCATTATCTTCATTTCCCACCGGTTGGAGGAATTGTTTGAAGTTGCGGATCGGGTGACGGTTATGCGGGATGGCTGCTATGTGGGGACAGAGAATATCTGTGATATTGACCGCCCAAAGCTCATTTCCATGATGGCCGGTCATGCCCTTACGGAAAGTTATCCTTCCAGGCGGAGCAAAATCGGAGAAGAAGTTCTGCGTGTAGAGAATCTGACCGGAAACGGGGATGAGGATATTTCCTTTACGCTGCACAAGGGAGAGATTTTGGGCTTTGCGGGGCTGGTTGGTGCCGGGCGGACAGAACTGATGCGTGTAATCTATGGAGCCAATCCGGCGCAAAGCGGAAAAATTTACATAGATGGCCGGGAAGTGGTCATACGCTCCTGCGCAGATGCCATAGCCAACGGAATTGGTTATATCCCGGAGGATCGAAAGAACCAGGGTGCCTTTTTGAGAATGTCCATCAAATGGAATATCATCGTCAATAATCTGCGGGGATATTCCAGGGGGCTTTTTGTAGATCAGAAGGCGGAAGAAAAGGTTTCCACGGAATATATGGAAAAATTCCGCATCAAAGCCCCTTCTATGGAACAAACCGTAAATAATCTCTCCGGTGGTAACCAACAAAAGGTTGTAATTGCCAAGACTCTGGCAGCCAATTCCCGGATCATTATCTTTGACGAACCCACCAGAGGCATTGATGTGGGGGCCAAGCAGGAAATTTACAAGCTGATGAATCAATTGGTCGAAGCAGGCAATTCCATTATTATGGTTTCCTCGGACATGCCGGAGTTGCTGGGTATGTCGGATCGCATTGTGGTTTTGTGTGAGGGACGTAAGAACGGGGAAGTGGAAAAACAGGACTTTGATCAGAATTATATTCTGGATTTGGCTTCCGGAGGAAAAGTAAAGGAGGTTATCTGAAATGAAAAAAAGTTGGATAGACATCTATAAGAAATACGGTATCTGGATTTTGCTGGTAGTTGTGTTTGGGTTTTTCTCCCTGGCTGCACCGGGATTCCTTACCTTTAAAAATGTGATTAACATTCTGCGTCAGGTATCCATGTTCGGAATTGTGGTAGTTGGTGTTTCCATGGTAATGATTGGCGGAGGCATGGATTTGTCTGTGGGTGCTCAGATGGCTGTGGACGGTATGCTTCTGGGTGTCATGCTGACGCAGATGAACCTGCCGATTTGGCTGTCAGTTGTCATTACCGTAGCCGTAGGTTGCTGCCTGGGTGCATTCAATGGCATGGTGGCGGTAAAACTGCACATTGCTCCGATTATTGTGACTTTGGGCAGTATGCTGATGCTGCAAGGCATTGCTTATCTGATTACAGGCGGATACCCGATAACCGGCATGCCGGATGCCTTTAAATACATCGGACAGGGCTATGTTGCCGGTGTGATCCCGGTTCCTGTCATTGTGTTTGTGGTTTTCATCCTGTTTGGTACAGTGGTGATGAACAAAACCTACCTGGGGCGGTCGATTTATGCTCTGGGAGGCAACAAAGAAGCGGCCAGACTGGCGGGTATCCATGTAGAAAAGCTGACCGTCATGGTGTATACTTTCAGTGGCTTCTGTGCTGCCATTGCGGCACTGATTATGGTAGCACGTACCAATGCCTCCCAGCCGGGGGCGGGTTCCAGCTATTCCTTTGACTGCATGACAGCCGCGTGTCTGGGAGGCATTTCCATTGCGGGCGGCGAAGGAAAGATTAGTGGCACGGTAATTGGTGTGATTATTCTGGGCATGCTGGATAATGGTCTGCTGCAAATGAGCATCAATACCAACTGGCAGAGCGTAATCAAGGGTGCCATTTTGCTGGTTGCTGTGGCCATCGACTGCTACCAGGGTGGAGAAAAGAAGAAAAAAGCGGCATGAGCGGGGATAGTACAATGGAGAAGAACCAGCAAACCATGCCCCAGGCTTGTGTAACCATGCCCTGGTTTGAATGCAGGCCGGGCATTTTCGAAATTGATGAATTCGACTGTGGAAGCGTCTTTGTAGTTGTGGGACGGGAGCGGGCACTGCTTTTGGATACCGGTACAGGTATCGGGGATCTGAAATGGCTGGTAGAGCATAAAATAACGGATAAGCCATATGATGTGGTCCTGTCCCACAATCATGGCGACCACTTGGGAGGTGCGGGATGGTTCCCGGAAATTTGGATGAACCCTGCGGATGCCTCCTGGAAAGACCTTCCAACTACGCCGAGTCTGGACTTCCGCCGGAATTATGCCCAGATGATTTGTCGCAGAGAAGGAAAACATTATGCCTACAATCTGCAGGCGGACATTCGTCCCTGGCCAGGGGAGCCGATGGTGCGCCCTCTGGAGGATGGACATTGTTTTGACCTTGGGGGAAGAGTCGTAACGGCCTATCATTGTCCCGGTCATACACCGGGAGAGATGGTGTTTATAGACAGTCTGACTGGTACCTTGCTTTGTGGGGATGCCTGCAATTGCAACTGGTTGCTTTATGGTGGTCTGGCATCGACACTCCGCGGCAGTCTGGAGCTGGCTGCTGCTGCGCTGAAGCGCATTGCAACTAAGGCAGGGCGGGAATACGATGTAGAATCGGTGTTTAATTTCCACCATGATTATCGGGGATTTGGTCAGGCATTAAAGCCCCGGATATTGCCGGATCTGATTTTTTGTATGGAGTCAGTGCTCCGGGGAACGGCATCCTTCCAGGAGGTTCCGGATCCTCTGTCAGACACAGGCGGGCGAAAAATCGTTGCCTGGTATGAGGATGTGCGTGTTTCCTGTATGGGGGATAACATTTCCGGGATTTAAAAAGAAAAGTAAAAAAGAACATACTCTCCAGGGCGTATGGCTCCTATTTCAGGCAGCTGTGCGCCCTTTGCTTCATATAGAAAGCGTTTTTTCAGATTCAGAAAACCTTTTTGTATTATTTATCAGAAAAATACAAAAACCATTTGACAAAACAGACAATACATAGTAAAGTATTCCCAATATCACGTACAAATGTCTATGGAGAAAGTGACAATGAAAGACAACCGTAAATTTTCCAACCACTGGGGATTCCTGCTTTCGGCAGTGGGGTCGGCAGTGGGGATGGCCAATGTGTGGGGCTTCCCGGCGAAGATGGGTGCCAATGGAGGCGGAGCGTTTCTGTTGGCTTATTTGTTTTTTGTGATTCTGTTTGGTGCGGTGGGGCTCTCGGCGGAGTATGCCATCGGCCGCCATACCCGTACCGGCACCCTGGGATCTTATGAGCAGGCTTGGCGCAGCAGAAATCCCGCCCTGGCGAAGGTGGGGCGTGGGGTTGGCTGGCTGCCGCTGGCAGGTTCTATGTGTATTGCCATTGGCTATGCGGTAATCATTGCCTATGTGCTCAAGGCTTTTTTTCAGTCCGTTACCGGTGAGCTGATGCAGGTGGATACTCTGGCTTGGTTCGAAGGATTTTCCGGGGAGGCTTACTCTGTTGTACCGTTCCATATTCTGGTTGTGGTTGGTACGCTGCTTACCCTTCTGCTGGGGGCGAAGAGCATTGAGAAGACCAACAAGGTGATGATGCCTCTGTTTTTTGTGATTTTTGTGGTTCTGGCCATCCGGGTTTCCATGCTTCCCGGGGCGGTGGAAGGCTATCGCTTTATGTTCACCCCGGATTGGGCGGCACTGAGGTCCCCCATGACCTGGATCTGGGCGATGGGTCAGGCGTTCTTCTCTCTGTCCGTTACAGGCAGCGGCATGATTGTCTATGGTGCCTACCTGGAAGAGAAGGAGGATGTAGTTCGGCTGTCTCTGCGCACTGCGCTGTTCGATACCATTGCAGCTATGGTTGCCGCAATGGTCATCATTCCCGCCTGCTTTGCCTATGGCCTGGATGTAGGGGCAGGGCCTTCTCTGCTCTTTGTCACCCTGCCACATATTTTGCAGGATGTAGCCATGGGACGGGTGTTTGCGGTTATTCTGTACACCGCCATGGTGTTTGCCGGCGTCAGCTCCTTGCAGAATATGTTTGAAGCTGTGGCGGAATCGCTGCAATATCGGTTTCCCAAGCTCAACCGTGGCTGGACGCTGGTGATTCTTTGCGTCATCTGTCTGGGCGTGGGGTTGCATATGGAGCCGATTGCCAAGTGGGGCCCCTGGATGGATGTAGTCTCCATCTATATCATTCCCATTGGAGCCACGCTGGGTGCCGTGTCCTGGTTCTGGGTTATGAAGCGGGAGGATCTGCTGGGTGAGATCAATAAGTCTGCCCGCCGCAGCTGGGGTAGCGGCTGGTATGCCACAGGCAGATATGCCTACGTACTCTGCGCCCTGATCCTGTGCCTGGTTGCCCTGTGCATGAAAGTTGCTTTTTAAGAAAAAAGTCCAGCCTTTCTGCTGGATAGTGACACAGCGTGTCAAAAAGCTTCGCAGAGTTTGCTGCTTTGGGTGGCAAGCAAAATGAAAATCATTTTCCGACAGCCTAAGTCACCGCCTTTCTACCGGGCGGTGACTTTTTCTTGTTGACAGGGTAGAGAACATGTGCTATTATATATTTAACAATTAGGTTAAATGTTAAATGAAAGAGGCGAACCTATGGCATTGCAGCAAACGCTGAAAGCGCTGGCAGACCCAACCCGGCGGGAGATTCTGAACATGTTGAAAAGGGGGAGGTGCTCCGCGGGAGAAATCTGCCAGCACTTTGATATTACCGCTGCCGCCATTTCCAGGCATCTGGCGGTATTAAAGGAGGCGGATTTGGTATGTGACAGCCGGGAAGGGAAGTTTATATTCTACCAGCTCAATACTTCGGTGTTGGAAGAAGCGCTGCTGTGGATTTCAGATTTGAAAGGCGGCGCTGCCTCTACCGGAACGGAATGATTTTTGCACACGGTATGAACGTGGAAAGGAGAAAACAGAATGGATAAGAAAAAAAGAAATGTATGCTGCGGTTTGCTCACGCTGTTTCCGGCGTTTTTGAATCTGGCAGGCTGGCTCCTGTTCCCGGTGGAGGGGATTCCGGTCAGCTTCCCTGTCAGCCAGAGTCTGATTCCAGTGCTTTTGACGGTGATTCTGTGGTTCTGCCTGAAAATGGAGGAACAGTTTGGGGAAAAGGGAAGCAAGAATAAGAAAATCAATGGCATTGTGGTTTGGATGATTCCGGTGCTGTCCCTGTTTATATTTGCCCTTTCCTTCGGCCTGAGCCACGGGATGGTTGTATCCGGTATGAAGATTACCTGCTGGCTCCTGGCGGCAGTTTTCCTGGTGTTTGGCAATTACTTGCCCAAGTGCCGCTGGAATCTTACTGTGGGGCTCAAGCTGCCCTGGACATTTGCCAGTGAGAAAAACTGGGATGCCACCCACCGCATGGCGGGGCCAGTGTGGATGGTGGCAGGACTGGTGATCCTGCTGGGCTCTTTTGGCAGTGAGAAATGGGCCATGGGGCTGCTTCTTGGAGCGATTCTTCTGGCCATATCCGTCCCGGCTGCGTTTTCTTATCGGCTTTACCGCAAGCAGCTTTCTTCCGGGGAGCAGCTTACGCCCATCGCCTCTACCGGAAAAATGGGAAAATACAGCGTCCTCATGTTGGTTGCGGTGTTGGTTCTGTCCGGAATTCTCCTGTTTACCGGTTCTGTTCAGGTGGAATGCGGAGAAGATGCCCTCCATGTGGAGGTGAGCTACTATGGCGGCACGACCATCCCTTATTCCCGGATTCAGTCTGTGCAGCTGCGCATGGAGAATATTTCCGGCAGCCGGGAATGGGGGCTTGGCACTATGCGTTTGCTGGCCGGCCAGTTTTCCAACCAGGAGTTTGGAAACTTTTCCCGCTATACCTATTCAAATCCCGGTGCGTGCATTGTCCTGGAGCTGGATACAGGCACGGTGGTGCTCAGCGGAAAAGACCAGCCCCATACCCAGCAGATTTATGCCCAGCTGATGCAGCGGCTGGAAAAATAGGATTTGTCCGGTTCCTGGTGTACGGGAACCGGATTTTTCAAAAATTGCCAGGTTTTGTTCCCTTTTGTTCTTGACTACCGGGGAGAATTCCTCTATAATAGTACAAGCTATGGAAACTTTTATCTGAGAAAGGATTTTGAAATATGGCTAAGGAATATAAAATTACAAGCCTGCGTCTTTCCGACCTGGAAAAGGAACTGAATTACCTGAAGACCACCCGGGAGCGGGAGATTGCTGCAATGATCGCAGAAGCCCGTTCTTATGGTGACTTGTCCGAAAACTCCGAATACGATGCCGCCAAGAACGAGCAGGGTAAGCTCTATGGCCGTATTGCCGAGATTGAGGACATCCTTTCCCACGCCGTCATCATCGAGGATGAGAACGAAGCAACCGGCCGTGTCGGTCTGGGCTGCACCGTGGTTGTGGAAAATGAGCAGGGCAAGCGCACGGAGTACCGCATTACCGGTTCTCAGGAAGCAAACCCCATGGAAAACAAGCTGTCTGACGACTCTCCCTTTGGCCGTAGCATCGTTGGCAAGGCTGCCGGTGAAAGCTTCACCGTCAATGCACCCGCCGGCTCCTACACCATGAAGGTCATCAGCGTCTCTCGTGAGGGCTAAGCCATGGCAAAATTTGTACCACAGGCAGAGCTGTCTCTGAACGACCAGATGAAGATCCGTCGTGAAAAGCTGGAAAACCTGCGTACCGAGGGTTTCGATCCCTTTGTCCAGACCAAGTTTGATGTAACCAGCGATTCCGTCACGATCAAAGAGCATTTTGAGCAGATGGAAGGCCAGACTGTCCGCCTGGCAGGCCGTCTGATGAGCAAGCGTGGCATGGGCAAGGTTTCCTTCTGCGATTTGCAGGATAACGTTGGCCGTATCCAGCTGTATGTCAAGTTTGATGAGATGGAGGAGGCTTCCTTCAATCGCTTCAAGAAGAACGACATTGGCGATATTGTTGGTGTTGTGGGCGATGTTTTCAAGACCGAGCGGGGGGAGATTTCCGTCCGTGTCCACGAGGCAACCCTGCTGTCCAAGTCCCTGCTGCCCCTGCCGGACAAGTTCCACGGCCTGACTGACCGGGAGACCCGTTACCGCCAGCGCTATGTGGATCTGATTGTGAATCCCGAGGTAAAGGATACCTTTGTAAAGCGCAGCATGATCCTGCGGGAGCTGCGTCATTTCCTGGACAGCAAGGGCTTCCTGGAAGTGGATACCCCTATCCTCACTCCCTTTGAGATCGGTGCTTCCGCCCGTCCCTTCTATACCCACCATAATACCCTGGATCTGGACATGGTTCTGCGTATCGAGACCGAGCTGTACCTGAAGCGTTTGATTGTCGGCGGTATGGATCGTGTTTACGAAGTGGGTCGTATTTTCCGCAACGAGGGTATGGACCCCACGCATAACCCGGAATTCACCACCATCGAGCTGTACCAGGCCTATACCGATTTCCACGGCATGATGGATTTGGTAGAGGAGATGATGAAGACCGTCGCCATGAAGGTCTGCGGCACGCTGCAGATCACCTACCAGGGCAAGGACATCGACCTGAGCCACTGGGAGCGCATGACCATGGTAGAGGCAGTCAAGAAGTACTCCGGTGTGGACTTCAACGAGATCCATTCTGACGAAGAGGCCATCGCCATCGCCAGGGAGAAGAAGGTGGAGCTGCCGGAGATTCCCTCCAAGGGTGCCATCCTGGCAGAGTTCTTCGATGCTTTCGTGGAAGAAAACCTGATCCAGCCCACCTTTATTTACGATTATCCTGTGGAAAACAGCCCCTTGGCAAAGCGCAAGCCCAGCGATCCCGCCTTTACCGAGCGCTTTGAATACTTTATCAATGCCACCGAGTTCGGCAATGCCTTCTCCGAGCTGAACGACCCCATTGACCAGAAGCAGCGCTTTGAGAAGCAGGTTGCAGAGCGCCTGGCGCTGAATCCGGATTCCAAGGCACAGGTGGATTACGACTATGTTACCGCTCTGGAATATGGTCTGCCCCCCACGGGTGGCCTGGGCTTCGGTGTGGATCGTCTCGTAATGCTGCTGACTGATTCCGCGTCCATCCGGGATGTCCTCCTGTTCCCCACCATGAAGCCGACCGATCTGCCTAAGGCAGAGAAGAAGGAAGTGGCACCCGCCACTGTGGAGGAAAAGAAGGAAGAAGTGATCGATTTCTCCAATGTCCAGATTGAGCCTCTGTTCTCCGAGTTTGTGGATTTTGAGACCTTCTCCAAGTCCGATTTCCGTGCTGTGAAGGTTCTGGATTGCCAGGCGGTGAAGAAGTCCAAGAAGCTGCTCCAGTTCACCCTGGATGATGGCACCAGCGAAAACCGCACCATTCTCAGTGGCATTCATGCCTACTATGAGCCGGAAGAGCTGGTTGGCAAGACCCTGGTGGCCATTACCAATCTGCCTCCCAGACCCATGATGGGCATCGAATCCTGTGGTATGCTCCTGAGCGCCGTACACCAGGAGAATGGCGAAGAAAAGCTGCACCTGCTTATGGTGGATCATCATATCCCCGCCGGTGCAAAGCTGTATTAAGTAGCCAGGTTTCAGAAGTTCAGACAGAGCGGATATAGAATTTGTTCATCCGGCGCTGTCTTATGGAAAGCCATGCCATAAGGTTCGTGGTATGGCAACGGAAACACAAGTGTAATATGGAAGGTGCATCTGCAGCGATTTTGCTGTGGATGCACCTTTTTGCAATTTTAAGGCGGATTGAAAACTCCCTTTAAAGTTCTACGAGAAAAAACGATGCTATGGGTACACGCGAAGACAGCCATCCCTACGCTCTGCGATCCCTCCGTCACGACTCGAATTTTTCTGGCCAGTCTGCCGACTGCTTTCGTACAGTCCATGCGTATGGGGATGGCAGGAAATTTGCACGGGAAGATATGCAACACTTTTTAAAAATGATAAAAATAACAAAATTTTTCTGCGAAAAATCCAACCAAATAAATACATAAAAATTTCTTCTGTATATTTTATGCATCACTAATATGGAAAAATGTGAATGAGTACAAAAACAGAACTTTTACTCTGTTTTTTGAATCTTACGCAACAGATATATGAGTATCGATGTTCAAGTGTTGGCAAATTTTATACAAAGTGATAATATACACTTGTCCGTATTATTTCACAAATCTACGATGAAAGAAGGATGCAAAACCATGAAAAGAAGAGCATTTTCCCTGCTGCTGGCAATGATGCTGACAGTCCAGCTGGTGTTGCCTGTGGCTGCCCAAGGCACGGGGGAAACGGAATCCACCGAACCTGTGGTGACGGTGGAGACCCAGCCGGAGGTACCTGCGGAGGAACCCACACAGGAACCTACTGAGGAAGTGACCGAGGAAGCCACGGAAGAGGCGACCGAGGAAACAACCGGGGAACCCACGGTGGAAGCTACCGAGGAGGCAACTGAGGAAGCAACCGAAGAGGCAACCGAGGAGCCTGCCGAGGAAGCAACCGAAGAGGTAACCGAGGAACCCACCGAGGAAACCGCCGAACCCGAGGAGGACATGGAAGCCCAGGCACTGCCCAGTCTGAGTGGTACCTGCGGCGAAAACCTGACCTGGACATTGGAAAACGGTGTCCTGACGATCTCCGGTACCGGTCCCATGGAAGACTATAGCTATGGCGATAACTAGCCCTGGGCGGGGGAGTACTACAATGAGGTCATAGTGGAATCCGGCGTGACCCGGATCGGTGACAATGCCTTTTCTGTAGATTCAAACATCGGTTATCCTAAACTGAGCGTTACGCTGCCGGATACTCTGGAGGAAATTGGAAGCTACGCATTTTTGTGGCAAAATCTTCAGTCGGTTGTTTTTCCCAGTGGACTGAAGACGATTCATTATGCTGCGTTTGCTAACACTTTGTTGAGAAGTATTTACATCCCGTCCAGTGTGACATACATTGATTCTTCTGCGTTTCCGAGTGAACATCTGACCAGTATTCAGCTGGAGGAGGGAAATACTGCATTTGTGCTGCAGGATGGTTGCCTGTTCAATGCGGACATGACCGAATTCGTAGCCGTGGAAGGCGCCCGACTGACAGAGTTGACGATTCCGGACAAAGTCAAGCACATTGGCGGTATGCTTATGTCGAATACCCAGATCAAGACAGTGCATGTGGGTGCCCGGGCGGATGAGTGGACGATATACAATGTAGGAGGCGTAGAAAATTTCACCGTTTCTGCGGAAAATGAGACTCTTTGCGCGGTAGACGGTGTCGTTTTCTCCAAGGACAAGACTGTTCTTGTGCGTTACCCCAGCGGACGAAAGGATACAAGCTATACCATTCCGGAAGGTGTAACTTCCCTGGGTGAGTATACATTCTGTTCAGGATGGATGTTGACCGCCCTGGTATTCCCCTCTTCCTTTACGGAGATTACGGAGGAAATCGGTGGTGGATACTTTATACGCACCTATACCGTCCCGAAAGAGGTTACTTATATTGCGCCCCAGACTCTTGGCTACTATTATGGCAATAAACTGGAAAATGTACTCATTATGGGTGTTTCCGGTTCCGCAGCAGAGAAGTATGCCAGTGATAACGGATTTGTTTTCCACCGCCTTGGTGCAGTGGAGGATGAGATTGCCAGTGGTTTCTGCGGCACCGACGTGACCTGGAGCCTGCGTGGCAAAACCCTGACTATTTCCGGTACCGGTGCCATGTTTGACTACAATGTGATTTGGAGTATGGGTCAAACCGATGCGCCCTGGGAAGGATATTCCTTCAATACGGTGGTTGTAGCACCCGGCGTGACCCATATCGGCAACAATGCATTCCGTATGGTTGGAGGATGGAGCGACGAACGCTTTTCCGTGACGCTGCCCGAAGGACTGCTCAGCATTGGTGAGGGTGCCTTCTATAGCCGGACTGGTTTGTACAGCATTACGCTTCCGGAAAGTCTGGAGAGCGTTGGTATAGAGGCGTTTTCCTTTTCGGGCATTTCCGACTTGCAGCTGCCTGCAAAGGTGCAAACCATCGGAGAAGGTGCCTTCGGCGCACTGAGCCTGAATAGCATTACGGTCAGCCCGGAGAACGCCTGGTTCTGCGTGGAAGGTGGCACGCTGCTTTCCGCGGACAAAACCCGTCTGCTCGCCATCGTGGATCAGAGCAACTTCCGGATTGCAGACCATGTCCGCACGTTGGATGCCTATGCCTTCGATGGGACGGATGCTTTGCGTACCTTGCACATTGGTTCCGGTGTGACCAGCCTGGGGCGCTACCAGAATGGGATTGGGGCACAGAATTTGGAAACCATCACAGTATCCCAGGACAATCCCATGTTCTCTGCCCAGGATGGCGTGCTGTTCAGCAAGGATGGAACCAGGCTGCTGGTATATCCCGCATGCAGACCGGGATACTATTATATTGTGCCCAGCAATGTTACAGCAATCGCCAGTGGTGCGTTTAATGGCGTGAGTAGTCTGGGAGAACTTACGCTGTCTCCCTCTATGACATCGATCCCGGCGTATGGCTTGTACTTTTTTGCACTGGAAAGAATTGTCATTCCGTCCGGCGTTCAGTGGATTGGTGAATATGCCATTCAGCGTTGCATCGATGAGGATTTGGCAAATTTGACAATTGTGGGTGTAAAGAATTCTGCTGCGGAAAAATATGCGAAGGAGAATGGTGCACGGTTTGAGGTACTGAATACCTCCAAGTGCGTCCATATCCCGATGCTGGTGCCGGAGCGGGCAGCCACGTTCGCAAGCGCAGGCTGCAAGGAGCACTATGCCTGCACCCAGTGCGGCCAGCTGTTTGCGGATGCCGAGGGAACCAAGAAGATCACTCTGAAGGATATTCAGATTCCCAAGCTGCCGGCCGAAGGCGCAACTGGTACCTGTGGCAACGATCTGACCTGGAAGTTCGAAAAGGGTGTATTCACGATTTCCGGTACCGGTGCCATGTGGTCGTACACCTACAACTATGACGAGGCAACGGAAACATCTTCCACCACTGCCCCCTGGGTAGATTTCGACATCAGAAAGATCGTTGTGGAAGAGGGAGTAACGGAAATCGGCAACTATGCATTCTTCATGATGGAAGAGCCGAAGGAAGTGGAGCTGCCCTCTACACTGGAATCCATTGGCACAAGCGCCTTTGATTCCGCGAACCTGCAGAGTATTACTTTGCCGGAAAATCTGAAGCGTTTGGGCAGTTTCGCACTCTTTGAAAATTTTGAAATCAAAGGAAAGTTTTATATTCCCGCATCCCTTGTAGAGATTCAGGAAGGTGCCCTGGCCGCTAACCTGGTTACAGCCTTCGAAGTGGATCCTGCCAACCCTGCGTTCTGCGCGGAAAGCGGTGTGCTGTATAGCAAGGACAAGACTGTTCTCTATACGTATCCCGTTTCCGGACGGGGAAAAACCTGGACGGTTCCTGACGGCGTAAAGACGATTCAGGCCTATGCTTTGGTCGATTTCACCGATACGATCACCACCATTCATATCCCTGAAAGCGTGGAAACTATTTGTGGTACCGCCTGGGATTGGCCGGCGCTGAAGACCATTTACTATGGTGGCACCCTGGCACAGTGGGATGAGCTGGTGGAGAGAAATGTACAGAATGACAGGATGTATATCTCGGAGAATGTCACAGTTATGGCATCTGACGGTGCCAACAATGCCTACCGGGTGAACTATGAAAACGTTTCCGACGATGTAATCAACCCCAACCCCGCCGCGGGCGAATTCGACAAGGTTCTGACGCTGAAGAACCCCACCCGTACCGGCTATACCTTCGGCGGCTGGTACTATGAAGAGGACTTCTCCGGTAAGAAGGTAACTTCCATCCCCAAGACCAACCGGGAGGATGTCACCCTCTATGCCAAGTGGACCCCCATCACGTATACCATTTCCTTCAACGGAAACGGCAACAAGTCCGGTGAGATGGCATGAAGTGGTCACCCTCTACGCAGTGTGGAAAGCAAACTCCTGATACATGAACCCGTCCCCCGCCCCCAAAAGGGCGGAGGATTCCAGCATGTCAAAAAAACCCGCCTTCCATAATCCCCTTGCGGGGATTGTAGAAGGCGGGGGATATTTTTGCGGTTTGGGTTACAGGTGCAGCACTCTGTCCTTGATTTCCTGGGTTCTGCCCTGGTTCCAGTACTGGGTGCCGATGTAGCCGCAGGTACGGCGGGCTACATTCATTTTGTTCTGATCCCGGTTGCCACACTGGGGGCAAACCCAGACCAGCTTGTGGTCATCTTCCTGAATTTCGATCTCTCCATCGTAGCCGCACACCTGGCAGTAGTCCGACTTGGTGTTCAGTTCGGCGTACATGATGTTGTCGTAAATAAAGGACATCACCTGCAAAACTGCGTCGATATTGTTCTGCATATTGGGAACTTCCACATAGCTGATGGCACCGCCGGGGGAAAGCTGCTGGAATTCCGCCTCGAAGCGCAGCTTGGTAAAGGCATCGATGGGTTCGGATACGTGGACATGGTAGGAGTTTGTGATATAGCTCTTGTCCGTGATGCCGGGAACCATACCGAAGCGCTTCTGCAGGCACTTGGCGAACTTGTAGGTGGTGGATTCCAGGGGCGTACCGTACAGGGAGAAATCGATGTTCTCCTGTGCTTTCCAGCGCTTGCAGGCATCGTTCATATACTGCATCACCTGCAGGGCGAAGGGCTTGGCCTCTTTGTCTGTGTGGGATTTTCCGGTCATGTATTTTACGCATTCATACAGTCCGGCGTAGCCCAGGGAGATGGTGGAGTAGCCGCCGTAGAGGAGTTTGTCGATCGGTTCGCCCTTCTCCAGCCGTGCCAGAGCGCCGTACTGCCACAGGATGGGGGCAGCGTCGGAGAGGGTGCCCTTCAGCCGGTTATGGCGGCACATCAGAGCCTGGTAGCACAGTTCCAGACGCTCGTCAAAGATCTTCCAGAACTTGTCCATATCCCGGCCGGAGGAAAGTGCCACGTCCACCAGGTTCAGCGTCACAACGCCCTGGTTGAACCGGCCGTAATACTTGGGCTTTCCGTTTTCATCCACATAGGGGGTGAGGAAGGAGCGGCAGCCCATGCAGGTATAGCAGTGGCCTTCTCCGTTCTTGTCCACCTTCAGCTCCAGCATCTTCTTTTCGCTGATATAGTCCGGAACCATCCGCTTGGCAGTGCATTCGGCAGCCAGACGGGTCAGGTAATAGTAAGGGGAGGTGGGGTGGATGTTTTCCTCTTCCAGCACATAAATCAGCTTGGGGAAGGCGGGGGTGATCCATACACCCTTTTCGTTCTTTACACCCTCGTAACGCTGGCGCAGGGTTTCTTCGATGATCATAGCCAGGTCTTTCTTTTCCTGCTCGCTGCGTGCCTCGTTCAGGTACATGAACACGGTGATAAAGGGAGCTTGGCCGTTGGTGGTCATCAGGGTAACCACCTGATACTGGATGGTCTGCACACCACGGCGAACTTCGTCCCGCAGGCGTTCTTCCACGACCCGGGAGATAGCGGCTTCGCCGGGATTTACGCCGAACAGCTCCATCTCCTTTTCCACACTGCGGCGGATCTTTTCCCGGCTGATCTGCACGAAGGGTGCCAGGTGGGTCAGGGAAATGGACTGTCCGCCGTACTGGTTGGAGGCCACCTGGGCAATGATCTGGGTAGCAATGTTGCAGGCGGTGGAGAAGCTGTGGGGCCGCTCGATCATAGTACCGGTAATGACAGTGCCGTTCTGCAGCATGTCCTCCAGGTTCACCAG
>CAZCRO010000005.1:2138-49259 GCA_964501115.1 uncultured Oscillospiraceae bacterium | reverse complement strand
CCTGGGTGATGTGTCCCCGGGCGAACTTCATTTCATAGATGTTGCCGTTTTTGTGTACCCGCACCCGCAGCCACTGGGACAGGGCGTTTACAACCGAGGCACCAACGCCGTGCAGGCCGCCGGAAACCTTGTAGCCGCCGCCGCCGAACTTGCCGCCGGCATGGAGCACCGTGTATACAACCTCCAGAGCGGGTCGGCCGGTCTGCGCCTGAATGTCTACGGGAATACCACGGCCATCGTCGGTGACGGTGATGGAATCCCCGGGATTGATGGTTACGGTTATATGTTTACAGTACCCGGCCAGGGCTTCGTCAATGGCATTGTCCACGATTTCGTAGACCAGATGATGCAGGCCGGAGGAAGAGGTGGAGCCGATATACATACCGGGACGCTTCCGGACTGCTTCCAGTCCTTCCAGCACCTGGATCTGCTCCGCGCCATATTCCTGGGTTACTTTCGTCTCTTCAGACATATTTTTCCTCCTATGCTAGGTTTTGCACCGTTTTTTCAAAGAATTCTGATGCTTCAGCGCCCTTTGAAAAAACAGTGCGCTTAAATCTTTTCCCGGCGGGGCGATGGAGCATCGCCCCGAAAACATGGCATTTCCGGAAAAATTCAAATATCCTTTAGTGTCCCCTTTTCAATCTCCATGGTCTTTCCCAGCCGGGTAAACCGCCCCGGCTCGCAGCAGGTGATGAACACCTGACCCGTGGAGATCTGGTTGAGGACAAAATCCTGTCGTTTTTCGTCCAGCTCGGACAGTACATCGTCCAGCAGCAGCACCGGCTCTTCTCCGAATTCCCGCTTCATCAGCTCCCGCTGCGCCAGCTTCAGGCTGATGGCAGCCGTCCGGGTTTGCCCCTGGGAACCATAGGCTTTCAGATCGATGCCGGAAAGGGTGATGGTGAAGTCATCCTTGTGGGGGCCGGTCAGGCATTGGCAGCTTTGCAGCTCTGCCCGGGCGTGGCTTTCCAGATGGGCATGGAGCTGCTCCCGCAGCTGCGCCACCGGGGCAAAGGGATCCGTCACCGTGGACACGGTTTTGTATTCCAGGCGGAATTCTTCCGCGCCCCCGGAGAACCGGCCGTGAAACACCGCCGCTTCCCTGCCCAGAGATTCATAGAATCTGGCCCGGTAGCTGATCAGCAGCGCACCCACCTGGCACAGCCGCTCGTTGTATTCCGGCAGAATGGACAGCAGACGGATATCTTCATGGCTGTCCTTCAAAATCCGGCTTTTTTGTTCCAGAATCCGGTTGTATTCCCCCAAAGCCGCATCATAATTGGGGCGCAGGGCGCACAGCACCGTGTCCCCAAACCGCCGCCGCTGGGAGGCGCCGCTTTTGAGTATCGTCAGATCCTCCGGGCAGAACAAAACCGAAGGCAACAAGCCCGCAATGTCCGCCGCGCTCTTTTTCCGGGCGCCGTTGCGCCACAGCTGCCGGGCACGGCCGCCGGGAAAGAGCACCCAGCGGATGGTCTGCTCCCGATCCTGGGCGTTCACTTTTCCGGTAATTTCCCCAAATTCCTGGGAAAAACCAATCATTTCCCCGGTTTTTTGTGCCCGGAAGCTTTTTCCGCTGCCAAGATAGGCAATGGCTTCCAGCAGATTTGTCTTCCCCTGGGCATTGCTGCCCACGATCAGATTCACCCCGGGATTAAACCGGAATGCCTGCTGGCCATAGTTGCGGTAGCCCCGCAGCTCCAGCTCAGACAGATACATGAGACTTGACGAGGTAGCTTTCTCCGCCGAAGGCGAAGCTGTCCCCATCCCGCAGTTTCTTGCCACGCATCAGGCAAACTTCCCCGTTTACCGTCACCATACCGTCGAGAATCACCGCTTTGGCTTCTCCCCCGGTGGCTACCATGCTGGCATATTTCAGAGCGGATTCCAATTTAATGAATTCCGTCTCAATGTCCAGCACCTGCTGGGCAGTTTTTTTCGTTACATGAACCTTCATAGCTTCCCCTTTCTCATGCGTTCTTGATCCGAACGGGAAGAACCATATAGGAAAAATCGTGCTTTTCGTCCACGGGGGTCAGCACAATGGGACTCAGGCCGTTGGTCAGCTCCAGAGTCACTTCGTCGCTGGGCACCGCCCGCAGGGCATCGATCAGGTAGCGGACATTGAATCCAATCTCCGTCTCCTTGCCGTCACCGGCGAAGGAGCACTTGTCTTCCGCCGCGCCGATGGTATTGCTGGTGCGCATCTGCACCTCCTGGTCGGAGAAAATGCAGCGCACGGGGCTCTTGTTCTTTTCGGAAACGATCAGACCCACACGCTCCACGCTGGAAGCAAAGTCCGATACGTTGGCCACCAGCTTGATGGGGCTGCCGGTGGGTACCACCCGGCGCCAATCCAGGAAATCACCTTCCAGCAGGCGGCAAACCAGGGTTGCCGTGCCTACCTGGAAGAGAATGTGCTTGGTGCCCAGCAGGAAGGAGGCGGGCTCATCGGTATCCGTCAGGATTTTTTCCAGCTCCTTGAGTCCCTGGGAAGGAACCACGAAGTTCATCTCCCGCTTCAGAGGCTCTTCGGGATGATAGGTTCTTCTTGCCAGCCGGAAGCCGTCCACGGCAACGGCGGTGATGGAGTCATCCCGCACTTCAAACTTGACACCGTTGTGAATAGGCCGGGCCTGATTGTCGGCCACGGCAAAAATGGTGCCGGAAATCAGCTCTTTCAGCTTGCTCTGGGGAATGCGCACAGGGCGGCCGTCGTTGACATCCGGCAGCTCCGGATAATCGTCGGCATTTTCGGCAGAGATGGTAAAGGAAGCATAGCCCGCCCGGATGGCAACCTTATAGGAATGGTCGTCCACCACTACGGTGACAGGGCCTTCCGGCAGACGGCGGACAATATCACCAAAGAGCTTTGCCGGCAGAATGCAGGTGCCGGGCTCCACCACATCGGCATCTATATCGCAGGTAATGCCGGTTTCCATATTGTAGCCGGTGAGAGAAAGCCCAATTCCGGCTCTGCACAGGATGCCCTCAATCAGAGTCAGGCTGCTTTTCACCGCAACGGTTCTGGATGCAACATTCAGTCCCTGAAGCAGCAAATTTTTTTCACAGGTAAACCGCATAGTTCAGTTCCTTTCTTTTGTAAAATAAAGAATAAGATATATATTTTTAGATTTATAGGTAGTAACAGGAGCAGTAGTGGAAATTTATGTGGAAAACTACGTTTCGCTTTAGGCAGGCGCTTCTTTTTTTCTCCACAAAGGTTGTGAATAATTTCTTGTTTTTCCACAGCCGCTGTGAATCGAAATTTTTCGCCGGAAATTTCCACAGTTTTTCTTTCCACATTCCACAGGGGCTGTGGAAAAATTTTGGAGTAAAAAAAGAGGGAAAAAAGCCATGCCCACAGCGCCTGCCGGGGAAGAAAAAATTACAGGCAGGCGTTGATATTGGCGGTAATGGTCTGTACGTTTTCCTGAACGGTCTTGTCCCCTTCCTTGAGTGCCTTCTCCACCTTGCGGATGGCATAGAGCACCGTGGAATGGTCCTTGGCAAATTCCTTGCCGATGTCCGGCAGGCTCAGGTTGGTCAGCTTCCGGATGAGATACATGGCCGTCTGCCGGGCTTCTGCCACACCCTTGTTTTTCAGGGTGCCCCGGAGTACGGTTTCGTCCACGGAGTAGAACTTGCACACCTGGCTGATGATCAGGCTGGGGGTGGGCAGGGCATTGCCCTCGGATTTGAACATATCGTCAATGGCCCGGGAGACATTGGGAAGATCCAGGGGCATGTTGTTCAGATCCCGGTAGGCCAGGATCTTTTTCACGGTGCCCTCCAGCTGCCGCACGTTGTTGGTCACGTTTACGGCGATGTAGTTCAGCACATCGTCCGTCAGGGTCAGACCCAGACTCTTGGCCTTGTTTTTCAGGATGGCCATTCTGGTTTCGTAATCCGGGGGCTGAATATCGGCAAGCAGTCCCCACTCGAAACGGGTGCGCAGCCGGTCTTCCAGGGTGAGCATGTCGCTGGGCTTCCGGTCGGAAGTCATTACGATCTGCTTGTGTTCTTCGTAGAGCTTGTTGAAGGTATGGAAGAATTCCTCCTGGGTGGATTCCTTACCGGCGATAAACTGAATATCATCGATGAGGAACAGGTCACATTCCCGGTATTTGCTCCGGAATTCGATATTTTTACCGTTGGCAATGGCGGTGATCAGTTCGTTGGTAAACTCATCACCCTTGATATACACAACATTGGCCTGGGGGTTCTGGCGGCGGATTCCATTGGCAATGGCATACAGCAGGTGGGTCTTGCCCACACCGGCAGGGCCATAGATGAACAGGGGGTTATACACCTGTCCCGGGGTTTTGGAAACGGCGATGGCCGCGGAATGGGCGAACCGGTTGGACGGGCCCACCACGAAATTATCGAAGGTGAACTGGGGGTTGAATTCCATGGAGGTGGAGGCGGATTTTCCCTTATTCAGGTAGTTTTCCCGCTCTTCCGGTCCATAAACCAGCAATTTTGCGTCGGAATTGAAGATTTCCTTCAGGGCATCCTGAATATGGTCGGTGTACCGGCGGCTGATGACCTCCCGGCGGAAATCCGACGGGGAGTAGAGAATCAGGTTGTTCTCATTCAGCTCTACCACTTCCGCGTCGTCAAACCAGGCGGACATGGCCACGTCACCCAGCCGTTCTTCCATGTGGTTCAGGATCTTTGCCCAAACATAGGCAGATGAATACATAGTGGGCTCCTCTCTCTATTTCATTACCCAAAAGGATGGGGCATACCCCCAGTCCGGATGTCTTTTTTGGGCACAATATTTCATCCTGCATTATAGCACACCTTTGCCAGAAATACAAGATTTTTTCCACAGGGTTATTCACAACAGTGGAAAACTTTTTTACACCTCCCACCAAGCCTGGCAGAACCGGAGAAAGGTTGGATATTTGAACGCAGTTATGAGCGGCATGCACCAAAGCCTCCCTTGTGTAAAGGGAGGTGGCACGGCGTTAGCCGTGACGGAGGGATTGTGTTGGCAGTAGAGATAAGATAGGCAGTTGGCGCAATGGTACAGAACCATAATCAGGAGTAGTATCCGAGGTATTCAATCATTTCAGTGCCCGGCAGCAATCCCTCAGTCAGCTACGCTGACAGCTCCCTTTACACAAGGGAGCCTTTCCCCCGCCTGCGGTGGGGGGCGGGGATTTCGAAAAAAAATCCCCGCCGCAGGTTGGATGGCTGCGGCGGGGGGCTTATCAGCAATAGAAATCCCGGATTTTTTTGGCTCGGCTGGGATGGCGGAGTTTGCGGATGGCTTTGTTTTCAATCTGGCGGATTCTCTCACGGGTCACGCCGAAGATCTGGCCCACTTCTTCCAGGGTGTGGGTGCGGCCGTCGTGCATGCCGAAGCGCATACGCAGAACATCGGCTTCCCGCTCGGTCAGGGTGCCGAGAATTTCCTTCAGGGCTTCTGCCAGCAGAGCGTTGGAGGTGGCATCTGCCGGGCCGAGGGTACGGTCGTCCTCCACGAAGGAGCCAATGGAGGTATCTTCTTCGTCACCCACGGGGGTATCCAGGCTGAGTGTATCGGCAGCGGTGCGGTTGGCCTCGATGATTTTCTCAACCGGCAGCCCCAGCTCCGCGGCAATCTCTTCCATAGTCGGTTCCCGACCCAGTTCCTGCACCAGCTTCCGGTTGCAGCGGGTGGCCTTGTTGATCACCTCTACCATATGCACCGGTACACGGATGGTACGTGCCTGGTCGGCAATGGCACGGGTGATGGCCTGCCGGATCCACCAGGTGGCATATGTAGAGAATTTGTTTCCCTTTGTCCAGTCAAACTTGTCTACGGCACGGATCAGACCCGTGTTGCCCTCCTGGATCAGATCCAGAATGTGCAGGCCACGGCCGGAGTACTTCTTGGCGATGGAGACCACCAGACGCAGGTTGGCCTCGGTGAGTTTGTTCTTTGCCTCCTGGTCACCTTCGGATACCCGTTTGGCCAGCTCCACTTCTTCCTCGGCGGACAGCAGCTTGACCTGGCCGATTTCCTTCAGATACATCCGAACCGGATCGTCCAGGCTGTATTCCGCAGCCAGATCCACCGGGTCGATCAGCTCTTCCTCTTCCATGTTGCGCAGATCCAGGCCGTTTTCCAGGTTGTCTTCCAGGCCGCCCAGCACATCCAGGGGGTCGTCAATTTCCAGTTCGGTGGTGGTGATTTGGATGTTCATCGCCTCGAACCGGTCGTAAATCTCTTCAATCTTCTCCGGAGTCAGCTGCATCTTTTCCAGAATGGCGCTTAATTCCGTTGCTTTGATCATGCCGTCCTTTTTGCCTTTCAGGATCAGCGCCTGCATGGCGGCCTGCAGGTCTTCTGTAGATTTGGCGGGCTTTTTGGCAGTACTCATATTGTTCCCCTCTTTTTTCTGGGCACAGCCATTTTTGTGCCCGGTCAGATAAATTCTCGTATTTTCTCTCACGCCTAAAGACTATACCCCGAATTTCTGTTTTCGGCAAGGGTTTTTTTGTGAGAAAATTATATTTTTGCGGAAATTGTCGGTTTTTTCTCACTGCCCGGGACAGCTTTCCCCTTTTTTCGTGAAAACATACGGTTTACTTTTTGGAAAAAATTCGCTATAATTGATAAAATGCTAATTTTATGCCCAAGTATAGAGAGGTAGCTACCATGACGGATCTTTCTCACATCCGAAATTTTTCCATTATCGCCCATATCGATCACGGCAAATCCACCTTGGCCGACCGGCTGATGGAGGCATGCAACGCCGTGGACAACCGGCAAAAGGCCGAGCAGCTGCTGGATTCTATGGATCTGGAGCGGGAGCGGGGCATCACCATCAAGGCCAGCGCTGCCCAGCTGCGCTACACCGCGGACGATGGACAGACCTATGACCTGAACCTGATCGATACCCCGGGTCATGTGGACTTCAACTATGAAGTCTCCCGTTCCCTGGCTGCCTGTGAGGGTGCGGTGCTGGTGGTGGATGCCAGCCAGGGCGTGGAAGCCCAGACCCTGGCCAATACCTACCTGGCCATCGATGCCGGGCTGGAAGTGCTGCCGGTGGTAAACAAGATTGACCTGCCCTCTGCCCGCCCGGCGGAGGTGAAAGCCGAGGTGGAGGACATCATCGGCATCCCCGCCGAGGACGCGCCGGAAATCTCCGCCAAGAACGGCATCAATATCCATAGCGTGCTGGAGATGATCGTCCAGCAGATCCCCGCTCCCCAGGGAGATCGGGAAGCCCCCCTGCAGGCGCTGATTTTCGACAGCCAGTATGACAGCTACCGGGGCGTCATCGTCTATACCCGGATCAAGCAGGGTACCGTAAAGGCAGGCATGGATATTAAAATGATGGCCACCGGCGCCAGCTACCGGGTGGTGGAAGTGGGCACCATGAGCCCCACCGGCCTTACCCCGGGTGAGAGCCTGGGTGCGGGTGAAGTAGGCTATATCACCGCCTCCATCAAAAACGTGGCCGATACCCAGGTGGGTGATACCATCACATCTGTAGCCAACCCCGCCGCCCAGCCCCTGCCCGGCTACCGCCAGGTGCAGCCCATGGTCTATTCCGGTGTCTACCCTGCCGATGGTGCCAAGTACCAGGATCTGCGGGACGCGCTGGAAAAGCTGAAACTGAACGATGCCTCCATGAGCTACGAGCCGGAAAGCTCCATTGCCCTGGGCTTCGGCTTCCGCTGCGGCTTTTTGGGACTGCTGCATATGGAGATCATCCAGGAGCGGCTGGAACGGGAATACAATCTGGACTTGATCACCACCGCCCCCAACGTTGTCTACCGGGTGACCACTCTGGATGGTGTGGTGCATATGGTGGACAATCCCCTGGACTACCCCGACCCCATGGAAATCCAGCTGGCAGAGGAGCCCTTTGTCAAGGCCAGCCTCATCGCCCCCCAGGAATACGTGGGCAATATCATGGATCTGTGCCAGCAGCGCCGGGGTGAATTCAAGAATATGGAATATCTGGATGCCAACCGGGTGGAGCTGCACTACGAGATGCCCCTGAACGAGATTATTTACGATTTCTTCGATGCCCTGAAGTCCCGTACCCGGGGCTACGGCAGCCTGGACTATACCTTCCTGGGCTATCGCCCCAGCAAGCTGGTAAAGCTGGACATTCTGCTCAACGGAGACATTGTAGACGCATTGAGCTTCATCCTCTTTGCGGACAATGCCTATCCCCGTGCCAGAAAGATCTGCGAAAAGCTGAAGGACAACATCCCCCGCGCCCAGTTCGAGATTCCCGTCCAGGCAGCCATCGGCGGCAAGATCATCGCCCGGGAGACCATCAAGGCACTGCGTAAGGACGTTCTGGCCAAGTGCTACGGCGGCGACATCACCCGAAAGAAGAAGCTGCTGGAAAAGCAGAAGGAAGGCAAAAAGCGGATGCGTACCTTTGGCACCGTATCTGTCCCTTCGGAAGCCTTTATGGCTGTGCTGAAGCTGGACGAGGAGTAATGGGAGGAAGCCATGCCTATTCTTACCAAACGAAACAACAAAACCCCCTTGGGAATCTATATCCATGTGCCCTTCTGCCGCAGCAAGTGCCAGTACTGTGATTTTTACTCCTTCCCCTGCAAGGACGATGGGCTGATGGACAGCTACCTGGATGCTCTGTGCGCCCATATCAAGGAGGCCGGTGCCCTGTGCCCCGGCTACCGGGTGGATACGGTGTATTTCGGCGGCGGCACCCCCAGCTACTTTGGTGCGGATGCCCTGGCCATCATCCTGACCACGCTGCGCCGGAATTTTGATGTGGCCACCGATGCGGAGATCACCTTCGAGGCCAACCCCGATTCCATTACCGACAAGCTCCTGCACCGCCTGCGTGCCGAGGGCTTCAACCGGTGCAGCCTGGGTGTGCAGTGCGATAACGATGAGATTCTGAAAAAGCTGGGTCGTCCCCATACCTATGCCCAGGCAGTTACAGCCTACCAGCGCATTCGCAAGGCGGGCTTCCGGAATGTGTCCCTGGATTTGATGTACGGCCTGCCCGGCCAGAGCCTGTTCGACTGGAAGCAGACCCTGGACAATGTGCTGCGGCTGAACCCGGAGCATATCTCCTGCTATGGCCTGAAGGTGGAAGAGGGTACCCCTCTGTATGAAATTCAGGACTTTGCCAACTTGGCGGATGACGATACCCAGGCGGATATGTATATGGCTGCCATCGAGGCATTGCGTGCCCGGGGCTTCCGCCAGTATGAAATCTCCAATTTCTGCCGGAAGGGTCTGTACTCCCGGCACAATACCAAGTATTGGACGGGTGGAGAATACCTGGGCTTTGGCCCCAGCGCCAGCTCCGACTTTGCCGGGAAGCGCTTTACCATGGTTCGGGATCTGCAAACCTACATCCAGGGTATCCGCACCGGCGGCAACATCATGGAGGATGTCCAGGAGATCCCCCTGCGGGAGCGGGCAGGCGAATACCTGATGCTCCGTCTGCGCACCACCGCCGGCATCTATGCCGAGGAGTACGAGCGCAGCTTCATGCTGCCCTTCAAGCCCCTGGAGGAAGTGCTTTTGAAGCACCGTGTCTACTACCGCACCGCCCAAAGCGAAGACGGCCGCTGGTACCTGACCCCCAGAGGATTCCTGGTAAGCAACGACATCATCTCCGACCTCCTCCTGGCACAGGACGATTCCCAACCTTTGAGAAGACTGTAAAGGGCGGCTCTTAGCAAGTCCCGGAGAGGGTTCTGAAGTTGCTTTAAAAACCGGAAAATTCCGGACATTTATATTAAAAAATTCAATAATACCCTCTCAGTCATGCTGTCACTTGCCGGCTCCCACAGAGTGGGAGCCAGGAAAGGGCGTTCTTTGATTGCATGAAAATCTGCCGCAAAAAATGCGGCAGATTTTTTTGTACCCAGCTACCCTTTACACAAGGGAGCCTTCCCCCCGCCGCCTGCGGCGGGGTGGGTACCTGCCTTCCGGGTGCAGTTGGGTGGTTGTTATGCACTCCCGGGCGGAATGCACCGCCCTTTGCACAAGGCACTTTCTCAATCCCCAAATTTTCTCCACAATTTTTCAAAACCTGTGGAGAAAATTTCATTTTTTCTATTTCTCCCCCGGGGGCAAAATAGGGGCTTTATTTCTCCCGGGAAGGGATTGACGCTTGCCTTTGGCTCTGGTATGATAAACCCAAGTAAGGGAAGCGGACTCTTCCCGGAAAGGAGACAGAACTTATGATTTCGTTTGCTTACGTTTGGCTGGCGCTGCTGGTGCTGTTTTTGCTGGCGGAGGCGGCAACGGCGGCGGTGGTTTCTATTTGGTTTGCGGGGGGCGCACTGGTGGCGCTGCTGCTGGCTCTGCTGGATGCGGGCATTGGGGTGCAGGCGGTGGCATTCTTCCTGGTGTCCGGGGTGCTTCTGGCGCTGCTGCGGCCCATCACCCGGAAATACATCAATCCCAAAATCCAGGCGACCAATGTGGATGCCCTGATCGGCAAGCAATGCGTCGTCACTACCCCCATTTGCAACCTCACCGGCCAGGGCAGCGTGCTGGTAAGCGGCATCCCCTGGACAGCCCGCAGTCTGGACGACCGGGACATTCCCGCCCAGGCCATTGTGAAGGTGGAAAGGATCGAAGGGGTGAAGCTCATCGTCTCCCCTGTCCGTCTTCCCGAAGAATCGTAATTCCGTTTTTGGTATAAGAAGGAGGAAAAAATATGACATTCATCATCATTGCCATTTTGCTCATCGTTTTTATCATCGTCATTTCCAATATCGCCGTCGTCCAGCAGTCCCGTGCTTACGTAGTGGAGCGGCTGGGTGCGTTCCATAGTGTGTGGGGCGTTGGCCTGCATGTGAAGGTGCCCTTCCTGGATCGTATTGCCAGAAAGGTCAGCCTGAAGGAGCAGGTTCTGGACTATCCTCCCCAGCCTGTGATTACCAAGGACAATGTTACCATGCAGATTGATACCGTGGTATATTTCCAGATCACGGACCCCAAGCTGTACTGCTACGGCGTGGAGCAGCCCATGATGGCTATGGAAACCCTGACGGCCACTACCCTGCGTAACATCATCGGTGATCTGGAGCTGGATCAGACCCTGACCTCCCGGGATGTGGTAAACACCAAAATGCGTGCTATCCTGGACGAGGCTACGGATCCCTGGGGCATCAAGGTGAACCGGGTGGAGCTGAAGAACATCCTGCCTCCGGCAGACATCCAGAGCTCCATGGAAAAGCAGATGAAGGCCGAGCGTGACCGCCGCCAGAGCATCCTCCAGGCAGAGGGTCAGAAGAAGTCCGCCATCCTGATTGCCGAAGGTGAAAAGGAATCCGCAATTCTGAAGGCCGCCGCCGAGAAGGAGGCCGCCATCCTCCGGGCAGAAGCCGAAAAGCAGGCTGCCATCCTGAAAGCTGACGGTGAAGCTCAGGCCATCCGTGCCGTGCAGCAGGCGCTGGCCGATTCCCTGGAAATGCTGAACGAAAAGACCCCCAACGACAATGTGCTCAAGCTCAAGGCCATCGAAGCCATGCAGCACGTAGCCGACGGCAAGGCCACCAAGATCATCATCCCCTCCGAAATGCAGGGGCTGGTAGGTCTGGCCAGCGGCATCACGGAAAGCGTAAAAGAATAATCAGACTGTCGGAAAAGCCCTGCTGGCTTTTCCGACAATTCTTTTGCAGTCTGCCGCGCGCAGGCAGAACCCGACAAGTGTCTGTTTTGCGGTTGTGGGGGACAAAGCGGGAAGACGAACCCCTTTACCAATTTCTCTACAGGAATCTCCTGGATTTTTGGGGAATTTTACTTGACATTTGTCCTCCGTGCCGATACAATAGATGGTGATGTGGGCTGCTCTGATTTTGGTGCAGCTCTGTTACCGGCGCGTGTAACCGGGTTTGCGTTTTGCGCCTTGTGGCGTTTTGCGATAGATTGGCTGGAAGCAGCCGAGCCATATGCACAAATTCACATGGAAGCGATCCGCAGCCCTCCTGCGCCTATTTTATGGAAGGAGGTGCGTTGTGGAATTATGGAAGCTTTAGATATTCTTTTTATCGTTCTGGGCGTTCTTCTGGGCATTGCCATTGGTTTTACCTGTGGTATTCTTTACCGCAAGAAGGTGGCTGAGCGGGAGATTGGCTCCGCGGAAGCAGAGGCCACCCGTCTGATCAATGAGGCCATCCGTAACGGTGAAAACCGGAAAAAGGAAATGCTGCTGGAAGCCAAGGACGAGATCCATAAATCCCGCACAGAACACGACAGAGAAGTCAAAGAACGCCGTGCCGAACTGACGAAGCAGGAACGCCGGCTTGAGCAAAAAGAAAACACCCTGGACAAGAAGACCGAAGCATTCGAGCGTAAGGAAGAGGAACTGAACAAGCGCCTTGCCAATGTGGCCCAGACCCAGGCCGAAGCGGAGAAAATCCGTGATAAGCAGCTGGCCACCCTGGAAGAGCTGTCCGGTTTGAGCCAGGAGCAGGCCAAGCAGTACCTGCTGGAAAGCATCGAAAACGATGTGCGTCACGAAGCCGCTATGAAGATCAAGGAGATCGAGCAGCAGCTGAAGGACGAGGCAGAGGAGAAGGGCAGAGAGATCATCGCCACAGCCATCCAGCGCTGCGCCGCCGATCATGCCGCCGAGACCACCGTATCCGTGGTGCCCCTGCCCAACGATGAAATGAAGGGTCGTATCATCGGCCGGGAGGGTCGGAACATCCGCACTCTGGAAACCATCACCGGTGTAGACCTGATTATCGACGATACGCCGGAGGCCATTACCGTCAGCTCTTTCGACCCGGTGCGCCGGGAGGTTGCCCGCCTGGCACTGGAAAAGCTGATTGTAGACGGCCGGATTCACCCCACCCGGATCGAGGACATGGTGGAAAAGGCCCGCAAGGAAGTGGACCGCACCATCCGGGAGGAAGGCGAGCGTGCCTGCTACGAGACCGGTGTTCACAACCTGAACCCGGAGCTTATCAAGATTCTGGGTCGCCAGAAGTACCGTACCTCTTACGGTCAGAACGTGCTGAACCACTCCATCGAGGTTGCCCATATTGCGGGATTGATGGCTGCGGAGCTGGGCGTGGATGTGACCATGGCCAAGCGTGCAGGTCTGCTGCATGACCTGGGCAAGTCCATCGACCATGAGGTAGAGGGCAGCCACGTGCAGCTGGGTGCCGACCTTGCCCGGAAGTACAAGGAAAACCCTGTGGTGATCAATGCCATCGAGGCACACCATGGAGATGTGGAACCCAAGACTGTCATCGCCGTGCTGATCCAGGCCGCCGATGCCATCTCCGCCGCCCGTCCCGGTGCCCGGAGAGAAAATGTGGAAAATTATATCCGCCGTCTGCAAAAGCTGGAGGAGCTGACCTGCTCCTATCCCGGTGTAGACAAGGCCTATGCCATCCAGGCCGGCCGGGAAGTGCGGATCATGGTCAAGCCCGAAGTTGTCACCGAGGACAATATGATCCTGCTGGCACGGGACATTGCCAAGAAGATCGAAGCCGAGCTGGAATACCCCGGCCAGATCAAGGTAAATGTCATCCGGGAAACCAAGGCCGTGGAATACGCAAAGTAAATAGCGGCGCATTGCGAAATGCCATAAAAATCGGTCAACTCTGAAAAGAGTTGGCCGATTTTAGGTTATTGGGAAGCTTCCTGCGGACTTTTCCGGCATCTTTTTCAGTAAGAGAAGTATTTTCTGTCAGATGCCCCCGCCTGCGGCGGGGGGCAATTAGATAGGCGGTTTCCTTTTTATAACCTGTGGATAAAAAACAGAAAAAGACGAAAATTCTTCCACAGGTTATTCATGGATTGTGGAGAAAAGCTGTGAAAAGGTGACGGGGGGATGTACGGTGAGTTTACATAATCACATATGTGGCATCCGTGTGGATTTTATAAATCTGTCATTGCATTTTAGAGTACTTCTTTTTATAATAAAGGAAAAATGCCTTTTGGCGGAACCGGGGGATATTATGGATCAGGTTGAAACTGTAGATCAGCTGGCGCAGACGGTGAACAAATCGGTGCTGGATCAGCCGCGGGAGGATCCGGAGATGGAGGCACTTTGCCGCCGGGTTGCTGCGCAGGGAATGGTGCTGCTGAAAAACGAAGGGGTGCTCCCTCTGGCTAAGGCAGATCCCACGGCCTATTTTGGCCGGGTGCAGCGGGATTATTTCTATGTGGGCTACGGCTCCGGGGGCGATGTGCATCCCAATAAGCGGGTCAGCCCGATGGCTGCTCTGGAAGCCAGGGGGGATATTTGCTTTGACGGTGTACTGGCGGAGCTCTATGCCGGCTGGTGCGATGCCAATCCGGCGGAGCAGGGCACCTGGGGCACCTGGTCGACCTGCCACCCGGAGATGCCGATTGAAGAAGCCCAGGTTACAGAGGCCGCCCGGAGGAACAAACAGGCTGTGGTGATTCTGGGACGAGCCATGGGCGAAGAGATGGACAACCGGCTGGAAAAGGGCTACTATTACCTGACGGATGAAGAACGCAGACTTCTGGAGCTGGTGACCCGGCATTTTTCCCGGACGGTGGTGGTGATAGACGCCGGGAATATTCTGGATTTGAGCTGGGTGGAAGAATACCCCATCCAGGCGCTGCTGTATGCCTTCCAGGGCGGTATGGAAAGCGGAAACGCACTGGTGGATGTCCTGTATGGAGAGACAGAGCCCGGTGGACGGCTGACGGATACCATCGCCCGGCACTATGGGGATTACCCCGGCAGCGATTGCTTCGGCGGGGAGGATGATAACGAATATCGTGAGGATATTTACGTTGGATACCGGTATTTTGAAACCTTTGCCAGGGAAAATGTTCTGTTTCCCTTCGGCTTTGGTCTGGGCTACACCAGCTTTTCCATGCAGACCCGTGAGGCAGACCCCTGGTGCCTGGAGGTGGAGGTATGCAATACCGGGGCGCGCCCTGGCCGTCAGGTGGTGCAGCTGTATTTGCAGAGCCCTCAGGGGCTGCTGGGAAAGCCTCTGCGGAGTCTGATCGGCTATCAAAAGACGGGTACCCTGCAGCCCGGGGAAACAGAAGTACTGCGCTTCCCTCTGGAGAAGGAGCAATGGGCTTCCTTCGATGATTCCGGCATCACCGGCTACCGGGACAGCTATGTTCTGGAAGCGGGCTGCTATCAGATCTATGTGGGCACCAGCGCCCGGGAGAATACATTGCAGTGGCAGTGGACACTGCCGCAGACCCTGTGTGTGCAGCGCCTGACTGCCATGGCCGCGCCAAAGGAAGCATTTGTGCGCTGTGTGCCCGTGCAGACAGAAAAGGGCTACCGGCCGGAGTATGTGCCCGTCCCGGTGGGGACGGACAACCGCAAAGCCCGGGTGGAAGCCCAGCTGCCGGAGGACATTCCTTTCACCGGAGACCGGGGATACACCTTCTCACAGCTTGCCCGGGGAGAAATCTCCATGGAGGCGTTTCTTGCCCAGCTGACGGCTGAGGAACTGGAAGCCATCAGCCGGGGAGAAGGCCCCATGGACAGCACCTTCGGCACGGCAGGCAATGCCGGCATGATGGGCGGCACGGTGGCCTCCCTGCGGGAGAAAGGCATCCCCACCCTGATTACGACAGACGGCCCTGCAGGCATTCGTCTGCGCTACCATACTGCCTTGCTGCCCTGCGGAACGGCTCTGGCCAGCAGCTGGGACGAGGCGCTGGTGGAGGAACTGGGCACGGCTTTCGGCCGGGAGATGGCACGCCTCGGCTCGGACATTCTGCTGGGACCGGGTATGAATATCCACAGAAATCCCCTGTGTGGCCGGAATTTTGAGTATTTTTCCGAAGATCCTCTGCTTTCCGGCAAGATTGGGGCGGCTATGGTGCGGGGCATCCAGCATGAGCCCGGCCGGGCAGCCTGCGCCAAGCATTTTGCCTGCAACAACCAGGAGACCCGCCGGCAGTACAACGATTCCAAGCTCTCCCAGCGGGCGCTGCGGGAGATCTATCTCCGGGGCTTTGAAATCTGCGTGAAAGAGGCCGCCCCCAAAACGCTGATGACCAGCTACAATAAGATCAACGGCGTATGGGGACACTACCAGTTTGACCTGGTTCAGGGCGTGCTCCGGGGAGAATGGGGCTACCGGGGACTGGTGATGACGGACTGGTGGATGCAGCCCTGCAAGGATCCGGATTTTCCCGGGGTTTACAACGATGGCTACCGCGTCCGGGGCGGCATCGATGTGCTGATGCCCGGCGGACTGGCCTTCGGTACGGATCACGGAGACGATAGTCTGCTCCACTCCATGAAGGTTCCCGGCGGTGTCACCCTGGGAGAGATGCAGCGCGTCGCCAGAAGGGTTCTGGAGCTGTGCCTGGCGTGCAGGTATCCGGAAAAACCGTAAAAAGCGAATAAAACAGGCAGCCAGCGGTTGATTTTCAAGTCAACTGCCGGCTGCCTGTGGTTTTAATTGAAGCTGCTCTGGTCAAAGGTGATGACAGGGTAGTATTTGGTTTCGCTGGTGGCATTCAGCTCCTGGCGGAGGTGGGTTTGAATGCGCTCCTCCTGGCCGCGCAGGTCGGTGGGGAGGACAACATCGAAAATCAGGTTGGTATGTCCCTTGCCGGGCACCATGCGGAAATCGTGGACACCCAGACGAATATCGATCTGGTGGAGCACCTGCTCTACCCGCACATGGATACGGTCCAGCTCCGGATTGTCGGTTACCACGGGATCGTAGTGGATGACCAGGTGGACACCATGGCTTTCCAGACATTCCCGCTCCATATCATCGATGATCTCGTGGCACTCCATGGGGTCCTCCCGGTAATCCATTTCCACGTGGATGCTGGCAAAGCGCTGGCCGGGGCCATAGTCATGCACCATCAGGTCGTGATAGCCCAGAACTTTGGGGCTGGTGCGGATGTAGTCTGTGATTTTCTCCCGCAGCTCCGGGTCGGCATTCTCGCCCAGCAGGGGGGAAATGGTATCTCTGGCCAGACCGATGCCGCTGTAGAGAATGAAAATGGCCACAGCCAGACCCATGAAGCCGTCCAGATTTACCTTCGTGAAGTACTGGATGCAGGCGGCCAGCAGCACGGCGGTGGTGGAGATGGCATCGTTGCGGCTGTCCGCAGCGGTGGCATCCAGAGTAGAGGACTGAATCTTTGCCCCCAGCTGCCGGTTAAAGTGGCCCATCCACAGCTTGATGGCGATGGAAGCAGCCAGCACGCAGGCGGTGACCAGATTGAATTCCACAGGGGTGGGGTGCAGTATTTTTTCCAGAGAGCTTTTGCCCAGCTCCACGCCGATGACCAGAATCAGCGCCGCGACCACAAGGCCGGAGAGATACTCATACCGGGCATGGCCATAGGGGTGATCCTCGTCTGCCGGGCGGCCGGCCAGGCGGAAGCCCAGCATGGTGACCACCGAGCTGGTGGCATCGGAAAGGTTGTTCATGGCGTCGGCAGTGATGGAAACGGAGCGTGTCAGCAAGCCGACAGCCAGCTTCCCGGCAAACAGCAGCACGTTGCACACAACGCCTACCAGTCCTGCCAGCTGCCCCACGGCAAAACGGACACCGGGCTGCTCCAAGTGCTGGGAATCCTTTACAAAGGTTCGCAGCAACCAATTCGTCATAGATAACTCCTCCTTAAAAATCAGGCATGGGTCTGCTGCCCATAAGGCAACAGACCCAAATTCTTATTTCTATTATATGGGATAAACGGGAAAATGGCAAGGAAAATCTTCCTATTTCCAGGGCTTTTTTGCATCCGGCAGGTATAGATTGATGTCCACATCCCCCTGGATGCCGGGAACCCGGCCGGTGTTGGTATACTGCCACATTTCCACCCGGTAGGGGTAGGTCATGCGATCCTGATACAGCGCCAGCCAGAAGGGATACGCCTCCAGCTCGTTGAGGTACAGCAGTTTCTCAGCCTGGTTCCAGTTGAAATAGACAAGGGGCTGGTAGCCAAAGTCTTCCATGGTTTTGCAGAAGTGCAGCTGCATATCCGTCAGCGTCCGGGCATCCACATAGGCGGTGCGGGCGGTATCGGAGATATATTCCCAGTCCAGCACAATGGGCATGGTCAGCTCCGTATCCCCCAGGATCTTCATAAAGAAGAAAATCTCATCGTCCACCTCTTCAATGCTGGTGGCCTGGGAGAAGAAATAGGCACCTACTTCCAGTCCGGCTTTCCTGGCGGCGGCCAGGTTTTCCCGGGCGTATTCATCCTCCACCATGTTGCCGGCCTGACCGTAGCCCCGGTAGCCTAGGCGGATCATGGCGAAGCGGATGCCGGAATTTTTTACCTGGTTCCAGTCGATATGTCCCTGGAAGGCGGAAACGTCCACTCCCGGGAAACTGTCCTGCTGGGTACAGTAGAGATAGTTGTAGCGCCCGTACTGAAAATCAAACTTGTCGTAGGGATTGGCCTCCGGGGGGATGTTTGGCTCGGTGGTTTCATCCGTGGGCTGCTCCGTAGGCTCCAGAGGCTGAGCGATTTCCTGCTCCTGCTGGTGGAGATGTTTTTCGTGAATCAGCGGTGCCGGATCGGCCTGCCGGCCATAATAGGGAATGCACACAATGGCCACGGCCAGAAACAGCACCAGACAGGCCAGGGCGACCAGGGCAATGATGCCCTCCGGCCGGATGCTCCTTTTTCCTGTTGGCTCCATAGCAGGCACCTTCTTTCTGCTTGTTTCGACCTATTGTATCATATTTCTGCCCTTTCGCCAAGGGGGAAGAAAATGGGGAATTCTTAAATTCTGTTTATTTTGCCCCGGATGGGGAAATAGAACGGCCTATTTTTCAAAATTACCTCTGGCCGATTGGGAAAAATGCTGGTATAATACGAACATAAAACAAAGGCCGATGGAATTTCATCCACCGGCGCAAGAAAAGTAAGGAGGAATGGATATGCACGGACCTGGTGGACATCATGGAGGACCCGGCGGCCCCGGAGGACATCCCGGCGGCCCCGGAGGACATCCCGGCGGCCCCGGAGGACATCCCGGCGGCGGCCCCGGATTTGGAGGCGGCCCGCACCGTCCTCCTATGGGTGGCGGCCCGCATCGCCCTCCTATGGGCGGAATGCACCGTCCTCCCATGGGTGGCGGTATGCATCGGCCTCCCAGACCCCCTCGCCCCCCGATGCCGCCCATGGGCGGCGGAATGTGGGATCGCCCTCCCCGGAACCGTGGCTGCTGCGGCTGCCTGTTTCCGGTGATCGCCCTGCTGGCTCTGGCCGCAGCCGGGCTGTTTCGGATGTTCTGACTAATTGAAAAGAGGAGCGTATCAATTGCCGATACGCTCCTCAGCGGGTCAAAAAAAGCCTCGCAGAGTTTGCAGCTTTGGGCTGCAAATAAAATCAAAATCATTTTCTGTCGGGGCGTGTACCTGACAGAAAATACTTCTCAGGCTGCAAGTGTGGAATTTGTCCGCCAAGGGCGGAGAAATTCTGCGCGCGGCAGACTGCAAAAGAATTGTCAGAAAAAGTCCGTAGGTTTTTTCTGACAGTCTAAGGAGCGTATCAATTGCCGATACGCTCCTCTTTTTATGTAATATGGCCAGGGGTCAGAAGTTGGCATACATGGGGTCTATGGGGGTGTAGCCGACGCCGTAGGCGCCGAAGATCAGGATGTAGAGGATCAGAGCGTACCACAGAGCCCAGCGGGTGGGGGTGGGTTTTTGGTTCAGGGTATCCCGGATGGCGATGCCCCGTTCCTGCAAGGTGCTGATGGCCAGCACGATGAGCCCGGTGACGGCGACGATGGCCAGATCCTGCCAGTCGCAGCCTGCGGCGGCGAGAGCCTGGGGGAGGGAGGCACCGGTGGAGGTGAGAGGAGCGGTGAAGATCCTGCTGAGCATACTGCCTGCCTGGGGCAGGTGGTCTGCCCGGAAGATCAGCTCTCCCAAAATCACGATCACAGTGGTGCGCAGCATCTGGAACACCCGGAACCAGGCTGCCTCCTGGGGGATGGACAGCCGCTGGTTGATGGCTTTCAGCTCCCGGGAGAAGAGATTGCCCAACAGGATGAAAGCCAGGTGGTACAGTCCGAAGACGATGTAGTGCCAGGCGGCACCATGCCACAGACCATTGGAAAACCAGACGCAAAACAGTGCCACACTACTGGCGAGCAGGGGGCCATAGTGGTTGCCCAGCCGCTTCCGGGCGGTGGTGGTCAGCTTTTTCATGGGGGCGGACATGGTGACGGGATAGAAAATATAGTCCTTAAACCAGGTGCCCAGGGTGATGTGCCACCGGCTCCAGAATTCGGAAATGTTCCGGGAGAAGAAGGGGCGGCGGAAGTTTTCCGGCATGGAAATGCCGAACAGCTGCGCCGTGCCGCATACCGCGTCCATGGAGCCGGAGAAGTCCATATACAGCTGCATGGTGTACAGCGCCGCACCCAGCAGGCTCATCCAGCCGGGGTAGCGGGCATTGTGGGAGAACAGTTCTTCCACCAGGGGATTGAGCCGGTCGGCCACCACCAGCTTCTTCATCAGGCCGTAGCCGATGCGCTGGATGCCGCCGGTGAAATCGGCGTAGGTAATGGGCTTTGCCTGCCACAGCGCTTCGGCCGTCTGGCTGTAGCGGCAGATGGGGCCTTCCACAATCTGGGGGAAAAAGGCCAGAAACAGGGTGAGTTTGGCGGGATTTTTCTCCGCCGGAATGCTCTGGCGGTACACGTCCACAAGGTACGATACGCTTTGCAGCACGAAGAAGGACAGACCCAGGGGCTTGACAAATTCCGGTATGGCAAAGCGGCTGCCGAAAAGGGCATTGACATTGCTCAGGAAGAAGCCCGCGTATTTCAGCACCAGCAGGGTGCCAATGTGGGCCAGCACGCCCAGGGTGAGCAGATACCGGCTATAGCGGTGGTAGGTGCGCTTGATGGCCTTTCGATCCGGTTTCTGTGCCAGCCTGGCCAGGGCGGCACCTTTGGCATGGAGGGCATCCATGCCCAGCCCCAGCAGGCAGCAAAGCACAGCGCTTCCCAGCAGATAACCAAGCAGCACACCGCTGATAAGCCAGTAAAATCCTAGGCTTACCAACAAAAGCATGTATTTTTTCCACTTTTTTGGGGTTAGCGTGAAGGCAATGAGTGCCGCCGGGAGAAACAGAGCCAGGTAATGGACGGAGAAGAAGCCGGTCAGATCCGGGTGCGCGCCTGCATGGAGCGCGGTGAGCAGTCTCAATCGCTACCTCAGTCTTCCTGAAGCCGCTGGATCATTTCCATCATGGCCTCGGCAGAGTTGAAATTGTCGGGGATGATTTCAACGGCGGGTACGGTTACATCAAAGGTATCCTCCAGCTCAGCCACCAGAGAGATGATGGAAAGAGAGTCCAGCAGGTGGTCGTCGATCAGGTGGGTCTCATTGGCAAAGTCCACACCGGGCTGAATGTCGTTCAGAATTTCCAGTAATTCGTCCATAGGGGGTAAATTCCTTTCTTATATGTGATTTTTTAAGATTCAGGGGTATTCAACGGGAAGGTCTGCCGGGTCTGCCGGGCGCAGCGCAGCGAACCATCCGGATCGATGAGATAAACGGCGGGCAAATCCCGGCTCAAGAACAGGCTGATGCCCTCGGTGACGCAGTAAGCGCCGGTGTTGGCAAAGCACAGGGTATCCCCCAGCTCTACCTCCGGCAGGGGCAGCGCCTTTACCAGAATGTCATTCATGGAGCACAGGCTGCCGAACAGATGCCATTGCCGGGTGGCGGGAAGCGCTTCTTTCCCGCAAAGCGTTACCTGGGGCTGCTTCATGCCCATGTACTGGCCGTAATAGACCATCTGGTGCATGCCGCCGTCGAGAATCAGGTAATTCTGGCCGTGGTTCTGCTTTTTGTCCACCACATGGGTGTAATACCGGCCGCAGGAGGCGGCGATGCTCCGCCCCAGCTCCAGGGTGATGGCACCATGCCACTGCATCTGCTCCAGCAGGGAGACGAAGCCGGTGATCAGCGCCTGCTCGTCCAGCTCCTCCCCGAAGTAGCTGACGGGAAAGCCGGTGCCGTATTCCAGCTCCGGGCTCCGGTAGCCGTAGCGGGTTTGCAGGTCGCACAGGAAGCCATCCAGATGGGTGATCTCCCGGCGGAGCTTTTTCAGAGAGGTTTTCTGGGTTCCGGAGAAATACTGGATGCCCCGGAAGTGGAGATAGGGGTAGCTTTCCCGGGAAGCAACCAGAGCCTCAATCTCCTCCTCGTTCATGCCAAACTGGCTGTCGTTGGTCAGCCGCAGGAGGATGGTCAGCTCATTCCGGTATTTCCGGCTGAGATCGTCCAGCAGCCGGAACTGGGTCATGGATTCTACGGTGTAGATCCGTCCCCGGGTGGTGCTTACCAGCTCCTCAATAAAGGCGGGGGACTTGTTTACGCCGGAGATGACGGTTTTTTCCGGGGGCACGCCCACCCGGTCGCAGATATAGCTCTCTCCCGGGGAGCAGATTTCCAGCCGCTCCACACAGTCCACAGTTCCCTCCACCAGGAAGGGATTGGCCTTGATGGCATAGGCCAGGGAAATATCGGGGCCGAGAAAATTCCGCAGGTAAGAAATCCTCCGGCGAAGCTCCCGGGTATCGAAAACATAGTAGGCGGTATCCTGTAAGGTGTGCATTTATCGTCCTCCTGCCAGCTCGGCCAGCTTTTTCCGGTCGATTTTTCCGTTCTTGGTCAGGGGCATGTCCTCCACCTGGCGCAGGATGCCGGGGATCATATAAACCGGCATGTCCCGGCGCATGGTGGCGGCCAGGGCATCTTTTTCTATGGTGCCTACGTAGAAGCCTTTCAGCCGGGAGCGCTTCTCATCGAACAGGCAGCAGGCCCGCTCCACCCCGGGGATGGCGTTCATGGCTCGCTCGATCTCTTCCAGCTCGATGCGGTGTCCCATGTACTTGATCTGAAAATCCTTCCGGCCGGAGAAGACCAGTTCTCCCCGGTCGTTGTAGTGCGCCAGGTCGCCGGTGCGGTAGATTTTTTCGGGATAGCAGTCGTTCAGGGGATTCTGGACGAAGTGGGCGGCGTTCTGCTCCGGGTTGCGGTAGTAGCCCAAAGCCAGGGCGGTGCCCCGGACGCAGATTTCTCCCAGGGTATCCTCCCGGGTAACCAGGTTGTCTTCCCCGTCCAGGAGGAACACATCCTCGTTGGGGAAGCTTCTGCCGATGGGGATGCCGGAAGCATAGTCCCGGTTCGGTTCCAGAACGTGGTAGGTGCAGTTGCAGGTGATCTCCGTGGGGCCATACAGGTTTACATAAGTTGCATCCGGCAGGTGCTTGCGGAATTCCTTCAGCGCCTTCAGAGGCATCACTTCCCCGGAGAAGAGAATCTTGCGGATGGTCTGGGGGGTCTTGTAATCCAGGGCGTGGAAGCCGGTGATGAGGCACAGGGCGGACACCGCCCAGATAAGGGTGGTGGCCTTCTTTTCGCACAGGAAATCAATCAGCCCCGTGGGCATGGAGAACAGCTTCCGGGGCACCACGGCCAGGGTGGCGCCGGTGGCCAGGGAAGAATAAATATCCTTTACGGATACATCGAAATCGAAGGGGGCCTGGTTGGCAATCACATCCTCGTGGGTGATGCCGAAGGTGGCGGTGAAGCAATCGATAAAGTCCAGCACGCTTCGGTTGCCCACGGCAATGCCCTTGGGTACGCCGGTGGAGCCGGAGGTGAAGTTTACATAAAGTATGTCCGTATCGATGGCACGGCGCTGCCGGTCTTCCAGCAGGGCAGGCACCTCCGGGGTTTGCGCCAGCTCCTCCAGGGTGCGAAGTTCCATGCCGGGGAAGAGCTCCCGGGCACCGGGAAGCAGCGCCTGGGTGGTGACGATCACGCCGGGGCGGAGCACCTGTACGATCTGCCCCAGCCGTCCGGCGGGCAGCTCCGTATTCAGGCAGGAGTAGAAGCAGCCGGCCCACACCGTGCCGAGCATCACGGCCACGGCATCGGCGCATTTTTCCATGTATATGCCGACGGGCTGCCTCTGGCCGACCAGGGGGCACAGTCCGGTGCCGATGCGCCGGGAGAGGTGGAACAGCTGGGCATAGGTATATTGGGTTGCCGCGTCCTCCAGGGCGGTATGATCGGGGTAGCGGTCGTAGCTGCGGTGGAGGTAAGACAGAATATTGGTCATTTTTTTCATCCTTCCTGCCGCCAAAGGAGGCGGGGGGTGCCCGGCCGGCAGAATTTTCCGGAGGGGACACAAAAAGTCAGCCTAATTATACCAAAGTGGTACAAGGGTTGTCAACCGGAGCAATGAGGGAACGGAAGACCGGCAGGCTGTCCAGGATCTGCTGCTTCGGCACGCAGTAGCAAACGCGGAAGTACCCCGGGCAGCCGAAATCCGTGCCGGGAACCAGCAGCAGGTCTTTTTCCCTGGCCTTCCGGGAGAATGCCTCCGAGTCGCCGCCGGGGGCTTCTATGAAGAGGTAGAAAGCGCCATCCGGCTTGGCCATGCGGTAGCCCATGGCGGTGAGGGATTGGTACAGCAGGGTTCGGTTTTCGTCATAAGCTTCCAGATTCGGGCGCAGGTGGGCACACCGGGCGATGACCTTCTGCATCAGGCTGGGGGCGCACACGTGGCCGCAGGCACGGGCAGCGCCTGCCACACAGGCATACAGCTGGGCACCGTCCGTGGCGGTGCGGGGGATATAGACATAGCCGATGCGCTCGCCGGGCAGAGAAAGGGACTTGGAATAGGAATAGCACACCAATGTATCGGCATAGATGCCGGGAACAAAGGGTACCTCCACCCCGTAGGCCAGCTCCCGGTAAGGTTCGTCGGAGATGAGGTAGATGGGATGGCCATACTGCCGGGACTTTTCTTCCAGCAGGGCGGCCAGACGCTGCAGGGTTTGACGGGTATAGACCACGCCGGAGGGGTTATTGGGGGAGTTGATCAGCACGGCCTGGGTGTGGGGGCTGAGCATCGCCTCCAGCCGGGAGAAATGGATTTGAAAATTCGGGATGTCCGCATCCACCACCCGGAAGGTAAGCCCGGCGGACTCCGCAAAGGGCTTGTATTCCGGGAAATAGGGGGCAATGGCCAGTATTTCTCCCTCCGGTACGGCCAGCGCCCGGAAGACGGCCACCAGCTCCGGGGCGGCACCGCAGCCCAGGAAGAATTCTTCCGGCCGGGTCTCGGCACCGTAGCGCCGGTTCAGATCCTGGGAGATGGCGCTGCGGGCTTCCAGGTCTCCCGTGGCGGTGGTGTAGCCATGGATGGCCAGGCTGGGGGTATCGGCCAGTATATCCCGGATGGCCTGCTCTACCTGATGGGGAGCGGGCATGGAGGGATTGCCCAGAGAGTAATCGTAAACGTGGTCACTGCCCACGATGGCGGCACGGCTGCGGCCGTATTCAAACAGCTCCCGGATGCAGGAACGGTTGGCACCCAGAGCATAGGCGGTTTGGTTGAACATGGTTACCTCTTTTCCCGGGCAAGATCCAGTGCCCGCTTGAATTTGCTTTTGGGTTCCGGAACCAGGCAGTAGGTCTGCTCCAGCTCCCGGCCGAAGGTGAAGAGGGCTTGCTCGTCTCCCTGCTTCAGCTCAATTTCCAGTTCCAGCAGTTGCTTTTCCCGGCCGCTGCCCAGCAGCACCCCCTGATCCAGCGCCAGCTCCACGGTGGCGCCTTCCGGATGCACGGTGGCGGCACGGCGGGTGAACCGGGCGGCGCATACCTGAACCAGCCCCGGGGAAGTCAGTCCGGCCAGCTCCCCGGGGGCACCCCGGGCGATCAGCGCCGGGATGGCATCGGCAATATGGGGACAGGGAACCTCCCATTCGCCCCGTGCCTGCCCCTGGCCGGGGGTTTTCAGGGTGCAGATGCTGATGCCGTTTTCCAGCCGGCGGCGCAGGGTCCACTTCCGGGCGGAGAGGGCACCCTGCCGGGTATCGTAGTAAGTGGTTTGCATGGTGGTGACGGCCATTGGGGCGTATTTTTCCTCAATCAAGGCGCAGACCTCCGGGGTCAGCCGGTATTTCAGTTCCAGCTCGGTGGACATAGGCAAGCCTCCTGTGTTCTTTTTTGCCATTATACATCGAAGGATTTTCCAATGCAAGGGGCATCTATCCGACGGAAATTCCCCGCAGAGCTGTGATACCATCCGAAATACCAATACGAAAGGGGTTTACGCCATGGTTACGGGTAGATTGCGCAGGGGAAAGCGGCAGTTGGAGGCGCTGGCGGGGATACCGGCTGTGTACGGGGCGGGGAAGGGCATGCTTCTGGGAGGTGGCGCGCTGGTGCTCAGCGCCATTGAAGTTGGGAGCAGCCCTGTGCCGGTGGCCGCCAGTCTGGCGGCGGTGTGCTCCGGCTGGCAGGCTGTGGCGGCAGCGGCGGGGGCTGTGGCGGGCTACGTTCTGCTGGGGAAGGGAAAGCAGGCGCTGGTTTGGACGGCGCTGTGCTGGATGCTGGGCACGGCTCTGCGCCTGGGGGAGAAGCTGAGCTGGCTACCGCTGGAAACGGGACTGCTGATGATCCCGGCGGTCACCGGTACGGTGATGGGCAGCCCCTGGCAAGAGTGGGGCGTGCAGGCGGTTTTCGGGGCGCTGGGAGGCGGCATCTGCTATGTTTCCATGCAGGGCGCCTGCATACCGGCGCTGTGGGGGCTGGCTGCCCTGCTGGTGCGGGGACTGGTGGGGCTGGGTGGCATGCCGCTGGCCTGCCTGGTGGCGGGTATGGCGGCGGGCAGCGTCCCCGGGGCGGTGCTGCTGGGGCTGGCGCTGGAATGGGGCGGACTTGCGGGTATGACTGCCGGGATGGGAATAGCCGGGCTGGTGCGGGCGTGTCCTCTCCCGGAGAAATACCGCTGCCTGGCCGCCGCCCCCGTGGGCTGCCTTGCGGGGATGGCACTGGGCAGGAGCTGGAACATCGGTGCCTGGCTGGGGGTGAGCATGGGCGGCGTTTTGGGCTGGCTGCTGCCCCTGCCCCGAGCTCCCGGTGGGATTCCCCGGGAGCAGCTGGAAAAAGCCGCCCGGGCGCTGGAAGGGATGCAGCGTGCCCTGGCGGCTTTGCCGCCTCCCGTGTGCGACAGTACGGCTCCTGTGGAAAAACTCCGCCGGGAAGCCTGCTTTTCCTGCCCCCAGGCGGATGGCTGCCGGGAGAAGGAGGGGCTGGATACGGGCATCTTTTCCGACCCTCTGGGCTTTGCCTGTGCCCGTACTGGCCGGCTGCTCCGCCAGGCACGCCAGGTGCGGGAGCAGATGCGTCTGGTGGAGATGCAGCACCGGCTGCTGGGGGAGTACCGCCGGGCGGTGGCACAGCAGTATGGGATGCTGGCGGGTTTTTTGCAGCGTCTGGCTCAGGGGCTGCCGGTGGGCAGCCGGTTTGCCCCGGTGCGCTACCGGGTGCTGGTATCCGTGCGCAGCCGTCAGGCGAAGAGCCGGGACGGGGATCAGTGCGCGGCCTTTCCCGGGGTGGGGAGCCGGTTCTATGTGGTGCTGTGTGATGGCATGGGCACAGGCCGGGAGGCAGCTCTGGAAGCGGAGGCGGCGGTTGGGCTTCTCCGGCAGCTGCTCACCGCCGGGCTGCCACCCCGGTATGCCATGGAGAGTCTGAATGCCCAGCTGGTTCTGACAGGCCGCTCCGGAGTGGTGACGGCGGATCTGGCGGAGATATGCCTGGACAGCGGCAGGGTGGTGCTGTACAAGTGGGGGGCTGCCGGCAGCTACCTTCTGTGCCGGGGGAAGTCCCGCCGACTTGGCGGCGGCACCCCTCCGCCGGGACTGGAGGTATCCGGCAGCGGCCAGCGCATAGCCAGGCTGACCATGCGCCGGGGAGAGACTCTGGTCATGGCCAGCGATGGCGTAGCCCTCCCGGAAGCTCTGGTACCTCCAAAAGAGCCACTCTCCCCCGGCAACCTGGCCCAGCAGCTGCTAAGCCGGTACGCCCTCCAGGAAGACGACGCCACCCTGGCCGTCATCCGCCTGGAAGAGAGAAATAAACATCCCCCCAAAAGCGCAGACTGATTCCCCGCCCCCCCTGGAATGCCCCCGGCGGGGGTGGGGGTGTACGTTTGAATTGGGGAGCGGTTGGATATTTGAACGCACTCCCGGGCGGCATGCACCAAAGCCTCCCTTGTGTAAAGGGAGGTGGCACGCCGTTAGGCGTGACGGAGGGATTGTGTCGGCAGTAGAGATAAAAAAGGCAGTTGGTTCAATGGTACAAAACCATAATTAGCAGTAACATCCGAAGTATTCAAGCATTTCAGTGCCCGGAACAATCCCTCAGTCAGCTGCGCTGACAGCTCCCTTTACACAAGGGAGCCTTTTCCGCCTGGGGTGGGGGATAAAAACTTTGGGAGCGGTTCGTAAAACAGTAAAACCGACCTATGATTACAGCAATCATGGGTCGGTTTTTATTGTTGCGGTGTGGCAGGAGTCCACTGGCTATTTGTGGGAAGGGAGGGGAGCGGTGCAGTGCGGCATGCGCAGCAGGTGTATGGAAGTGGAGCCTCCCTGTTTGACAAACTGGAAGTGGTCAGTCTTACATTTCACTCCATTCAATCTGGATATCCTGCCCCCAATCCTCGGAGCCATAGCATGTGAGCGCTTTATTGTTCGCACACTTTTTTCTGGCTGCCGCACAAGGCGGTGTTTTGGGCTAGAAGTACAGTTCCGCGGCCAGGTTGCCGTGGACGTAGAGGCAGACGGCTTTGCGCATGAGGGTTTCGGATACGCCGAAATACTCGGCCAGTTCCCACAGCTCGGTGTAGCCCAGGGCGATGGCCTCGTCCAGGCGGTCTACGGGGATGAGGGTGTGGATGGCCCAGCGGTCGGCCTGGTTTTCATGGCGCTGGCGGCAGTCGGCGTTGGAATAGATGTTGTAAAAGCTGCCGGTGAGGCAGTGGCCAAGCTCGTGGCTCAGGTGCATCCGTTCCCGGACGGAACCATCCAGCACGCCCTCGTCCATGCCGATATAGCACCGGCCGTCCGGCTCCATCAGAGACATGGAGCCGTTTTTTTCCATGGGAAAGCGAAAAATGGGAATATTTTGCTGCTGCGCCAAATGGTACAGCGTTGGCAGCGGCATCATAAAGCATCCTCCCTTCCGGAGCGCGGCAGCCGGGAGAGACGCCCGGGGCCGCTGTTAGGTGGTATCGCGTTGTTTCTTTGCCTCCCGGTGGCGGACATAGGCGGCAAAGTCCAGAACTTCCTGGTACATTTCATCGGTGATGTCTCCGCTGCCGCCAAACAGGGCAAACTTGATCTCCTCCCGGCTGGGGGGTGTGCGCACGGGAGGTTCCGGTTCGGCTTCCGGCTCGTTGAGCAGCTCGGCCACGGTGAGGCCGAAGTAGCTGCACAGCTTGTTGATGATGTTGCCGGAGGGGCGGCTGTTTGGGGCGCTCTTCCATTTGGAGACGGTGGATTTGCTCAGTCCGGCTTCCATAGCAGCCCGGGAGGTGGACACACCCTTCTGCTGGCACAGGTAGACAAAGCGTTCATAGAACATTGCGGGACACCCTTTCGTCAAGTGGAGAATTGGATAGAATTTTGGGGGCGGAAAAAGAATTCACTAAATTCAACTCTTGGAGCTTGACAAGGTGAAAAAAATGTACTATAATGCTGACAGGTTGAAAAAAGTGAACTTCCAAAAGAGCCGGTGGAAAGCTCCAGGATGAATATTCTGAGGCAATTCCGGATGAAATGGTTGGAAACATTGGATTACCGGAGTGTTTGCCAAGAAAACGCGGGTGAAATATTGGATGAACTTATCTTACCATAAGTGTTTCCCTTTTTCAACCTTTTTCCGGGGAAAATTTGCAAGCCCGGCGGATTTCCTCTGCCGAGTGTCCCCGGAAGGGAAAAGTTCTGTAAGCATAGCATACAATGTGTCCAAAAAACTGGACGCATGGAGAGAAAGGAGGAAATGCCCGATTGGAAAATCAGCAGCAGGAGGAACAGAAAAAAGCGGTGGAGCAGCTGGCACAGCAGATGCTTGCCTGCCTGGAACGGGCGCTGGGGGAGCTGGATATGGTGACCGGCAGCGTCAAGGAAAAGCAGAAGACCGAACAGGGGGTGGATGTGACGGTGGACTACACCAGGCTCATGCCCCAGGAGCGTGGGATCATCGACCGGGGCGGGCTGAAGCAGCTCACCGGGGTGCTGAAGGATTTGAAAGACATCCTGGTGCTGCGCACAGAGGCGGATACCCGGGAGCAGGAGGCCCGCATTGCCCGGCTGGAACGGGAGGTGAGCAGGGACGAGGGAGGCACCCAGCTCCGGGTCACCCTGGAAGGGGGGTGCGCCGCCTTTGCCGAGTAGCGTGCTGCGCATGCCCCCACCCAACGAGAAGCAGGCGCTGGCCTTTCTGGAGCGCCACCGCTATGTGGGCTATGGGGGCGCCCGGGGTGGCGGCAAGAGCTGGTTCGTCCGGTGGAAGGCCATACTGTTGTGCCTGCGCTATCCGGGAATCCAGGTGCTCATCACCCGGCGCACCTACAGGGAGCTGTACAACAACCACATTGCCCCTCTGCAGCGGCTGCTGCATGGAATCGCGGAGTACAGGAGTGTAGAAAAGCTCTTCCGCTTCCCGGGAGGCAGCACCATCAGCTTTGGCTACTGCGCCTGTGATGCCGACCTGGGGCAGTATCAGGGAGCGGAATACGATGTGTGGTTTGCCGATGAGGCGGGGCAGTTCCAGGAGCAGTGGCTGGTGCAGATCGATGCCTGCGTCCGGGGAGTCAACACCTTCCCAAAGCGTACCTACTTCACCCTGAACCCCGGCGGCCCCGGCCACGGGTATTTCAAGCGGCTGTTCATCGACCGCTGCTATACCCCCCAGGAGCACCCGGAGGACTATGCCTTCATCCAGGCGCTGTGTACAGACAACAAGGCGCTGATGCAGAGCCAGCCCCAGTACCTGCGTGCTCTGGAAAAGCTGCCCCATAAGCTGCGCCAGGCCTGGCTGTATGGCCGGTGGGATGTGTATGAGGGGCAGTTCTTTGAGGAATTCCGCAACGACCCCAGCCATTATGCCGACCGGCGCCACACCCACGTGATCGCCCCCTTCCCCATCCCGGAGCACTGGAAGCTCTACCGCAGCTTCGACTGGGGCTACCACCGCCCCTTCTCCTGCGGCTGGTGGGCGATGGACGAGGACGGAGTGGCCTACCGGATCCTGGAGCTGTACGGCTGCACGGGAGAACCCAACGAGGGGGTGCGCTGGACACCGGAGCAGGTGTTTTCCAAAATCCGGCGCATTGAGGTGGAGCATCCCCTGCTGGCGGGAAAGCGGATCACCGGCATCGCCGACCCCGCCATCTGGGACGGAGAGACGGGAGAAAGCATAGCCGATACGGCGGCGAAGCATCAGGTGTACTTCGTTCCCGGGGACAACAAGCGCATTCCCGGCTGGATGCAGCTGCACTACCGGCTGAGCTTTGACGAGCAGGGATATCCCCGGATGTATGTATTTGAAAACTGCAAGGCCTTCATCCGAACCCTGCCGCTGCTGCGCTACGATCCCACCCACAGCGAGGATCTGGATACCCAGGGGGAGGATCATGCGGCGGACGAGGCGAGATACTTCTGCATGTCCCGCCCCATTGCCCCCAGACTGGGGCAGAAAGCCCGGGAGAAGACCAGCGCGGAGCTTTTCCTGGACATAGAGCAGAGAAAAACGGTTCCCAGAAAACCGGGAATGGAGATACTGGATGAAGAATAAAACCTATATCGGCCCTGACCAGGTGCGTCAGGCCAGAGCCACCCTGAACCGCTACCGGGAGGGAAAAGCAAACCTGGAGCGGCGGGTGATTGAAAACGAGCAGTGGTACCGCCTGCGCCACTGGGAATGTATCCGCCGGGGAAAGGGCAGCCAGGTGGAGCCTACCTCCGGGTGGCTGTTCAACGCCATTGCCAACAAGCATGCCGAGGCCATGGACAACTATCCCCAGATTCATGTGCTGCCCCGGGAGGAGGCGGATCGGGCCCAGGCGGACATGCTGGAAAGCATCCTGCCGGTGATTTTCCAGCAGGAGGACTTTGAGGAGACCTATGACCGGGTGATGGATGACAAGCTGAAAACCGGAACGGGAATTTATGGCGTATTTTGGGACGGGGAAGGGCAGCGGGGGCTGGGACAGATCAGTATCCGGCGCATTGACCTGCTGAACCTGTACTGGGAAAGCGGTATCACGGACATACAGCAGTCCAGAAATGTGTTCTACCTGCGGCTGTGGGACAACGATCTGCTGCTCAGCCGCTACCCCCAGCTCTCCGGGCACCTGGGCAGCAACGCCGAGGCAACCAACCGCTATCTGACCGATGACCGGGTGGATACCACCGGAAAAAGCGCCGTCATCGACTGGTACTATAAAAAGAAGCAGGGAAACAGGACGGTGCTGCACTACTGCAAATTCGTAGGGGACACGGTGCTGTTCGCCACGGAAAACCAGGCGCGGATGCGGGAAACCGGCTGGTATTCCCATGGAAAATATCCCTTTGTGATGGATCCCCTGTTCCGTACCGCGGCCTCTCCCTGCGGCTTTGGCTATATCGATGTGGCAAAAAGCGCCCAGGAGTACATCGACCGGGGAAATCAGGCCATTTTGCAGAATCTGCTGGCCAATGCCCGTCCCAGGCATTTTATCCGGGTGGACGGCGCGGTGAACGAGGAGGAGTACGGGGACATGACCCGGGACTTTGTCCATGTGGACGGCAACCTGGGGGACGACAGCATCAAGCCCATTGCCGGCAAGAGCCTGAGCGATATATACGTCACCGTGGTGGACAACAAGATCAACGAGCTGAAGGAAGTGACGGGCACCCGGGATGTATCCACCGGCGGCACCGTGTCTGGCGTGACGGCGGCCTCTGCCATTGCCGCCATGCAGGAGGCGGGCAGCAAGCTCAGCCGGGATGCCAACATGGCCTCCTACCGGGCCTTCCGCAGAGTGTGCCTGATGGTGATCGAGCTGATGCGCCAGTTTTATACCCTGCCCCGGGTGTTTCGTGTGCCGGGGGCGGCGGGGGAGATGGAATTTGTCAGCTTCAGCAATGCCGGCCTGCTGCCGCAGAATCAGGGAGTGGAGCTGGGGGTGGATATGGGCAGCCGGACGCCTCTTTTTGATGTGGAGATCTGCGCGGAGAAGCAGAGCCCCTATTCCCGGTTGAGCCAGAATGAGCTGGCCATGCAGTTTTACACGGCAGGCTTCTTCGACCCCGCCCGGGCAGACCAGGCGCTGGCTGCCCTGGATATGATGGAATTCAACGGAAAGCCCGCCGTAATGCGGAAAATACAGGAAAACAGCTGCCTGAGCCGGGAAATGCCTGAAGGAAGCGGCCAGATGCCCCGGCTGAAAGACCGGAACCAGCTGCGTGCCCGTATCCAGACGGCAGAGCGAACCGGCGTGTGACGGACAGAAGAGGAGGAAAATGATGATCCACGCAAGCTTTTTTGAAAAGGACGGCCAGGTGCATATGGAGATGCAGGGGCACGCCCTCACAGCCCCCAAGGGGCAGGATCTGGTGTGCGCGGCGGCCAGCATGGTGGCCTACACCTTGGCACAGGCGGTGCAGTTCCTGTATGAGCAGGACAGGCTCCGGGAGCTGCCCCGCATCCGGCTGACAGATGGCTATGTACACATTGTGGCCATTCCCCGCAAGTGCGCCCGGGCAGAGACGCTGCTCACCTTCTGGGTGGCGCAGGCCGGTGCGTATGTGCTGGAGCGGAATTATCCCAAGGCGGTATGCCTGAGTCCTTTGGAGGTGAAGCTGTGAAAGAAGAAATGAATTTGCAGCGCTTTGCCGGGGAGCAGCCCCAGGTGCAGCAGGAGGAAGCCGCCGAAGTGCGGGAGCCGGAAAACGGGCAGGTGCAGTCGCCTGCCACAGAGCCGGAGGAAAAACAGGAAAGCCCCGGCCGGGAGGAAGCGCAGCTGGAAGCTTACCGGGCGATGGAGCCGGTTCTGCGGCGGCTGAGCCGCAGCCTTGGCACCCCGGAGGGAGATTATGCCGCCCTGGAACAGGCCATGCAGGCACGGATGGATGCCCGGCAGCAGGAGCAGCTGCGCCAGGGGGCTGACCGGCTGGTGCGCCAATGGCAGCAGGAGGAGCAGAGCCTGCGGGAAACCTACCCCGGGTTCTCCCTGGAACAGGAGATGGAAAACGGGGCATTCCGCCGGCTGCTGCGCAGCCATGTGGATATGCGTACGGCCTACGAGGTGCTCCACAAGGATGAGATCATCCCTGCGGCTATGGCCTATGCGGCCCGGACAGTGGAGCGCAAGCTGGCACAGACCCTGGCCAGCCGGGACAGCCGCCCGGAGGAAAACGGCACCCAGGCGGCAGCGGCGGCATTCCCCGGCAGCCGGGTGGAGGAGCTGACCCCCAAAGAGATCGCCCAGCTGTGCCTGCGGGTGCAGCGGGGGGAAAGAATCAGCTTCGGATAAGCGGGGGAGTCAAAAGAAGACACGGGAGGGGTTCCCTCCGGTATCGATAAAAAAGAGAGAAAAGAGCGAAAAAAAGGAGAAATGTGTATGAAATTCGACAATTTGCAGCTGTTTGCCCAGCCCAATGTGAACACCACCGGGGATTCCAGCCTGTCTGTGGAGAACAAGACCTTCTATGACCGGGCGCTGGTGGAGGAGGCCAGTCCCAACCTGATCCATGGCCAGTTCGGCCAGAAGCGCCCCATCCCCAAGAACGGGGGCAAGCGGATTCAGTTTCGGCGATATGCCAGTCTGCCCAAGGCGCTGGAGCCTTTGACCGAGGGCGTGACCCCGGAGGGACGCAAGCTCAGCGCCACGGCCATCGAGGCAGAGGTGAACCAGTACGGTGACTTTGTGTGCCTGTCCGATGTGCTGGATCTGACCGCCATCGACAATAACGTGCTGGAGGCCACGAAGGCGGTGGGACGTCAGGCGGGGCTGACCCTGGATACCATCACCCGCAATGCCCTGCAGGCGGGTACCAACGTGTACTACTGCCCCAAGGTGGCGGCGGACGGAAAGACCACCCCGGTGACGGACCGCAGCGGCCTGGATGCCAGCTGCACTCTGACGGTGGATGTGGTGAAGAAGGTGGCGGCTATGCTCAAGGCGGCCAATGCCCCCAAAATCGCTGGGGACTATGTGGCCATCGTCCATCCCTACGTTGCGTATGATCTGATGAGCGACCCCCGCTGGGAGGACATGCACAAGTACTGCAAGCCGGAGAATATGTATGCCGGAGAGATCGGCCGCATTGCGGGTGTGCGCTTTGTGGAAACCTCCGAGGCGGCGGTGTATACCGGTTCGGAGAACGACTGCCCGGACGATCTGGCGGTGTTCGGGTGCCTGTTCCTGGCAGACGGTGCCTATGGCGTGACGGAGGTCACCGGCGGCGGTTTGCAGACCATCGTCAAGCAGCTGGGTTCTGCCGGTACGGCGGACCCCCTGGATCAGCGCAGTACCGTAGGCTGGAAGGCCATGCAGACCGCCCAGATTCTTATGGAGCCTTACCTGGTGCGGGTGGAATGCTGCTCTGCCTTCTCCCCCACGGCGGAAGCCAACTAAGAAGGAGGGTTTACCATGGAAAATGAAAAGAAAGTGACCATCCGCCTGCCACTGACCCGGCAGCTGCGGGAGGATGTATTTGTGGGCATCAACGGCAGAACCTGGCTGATCCAGCGGGGCAAGCAGGTGCAGGTGCCCCGGCCTGTGGCCAATGTGCTTGCCCGCCGGGAGAAGTGCCTGGCGATGGCCATGGCTTTTGAGGCGCAGGCGGCTCAGCCTCTGGAGCGTCTGGCCGGGGGGAACGGAAGATGACCCCGGCGCAGGTGCTGAAAATCGCGGACAGCCGCTTCCCCAATCTCTATGGGAGTCAGGAGAAGCTGGGCTGGCTGGAAGAGGTGGAGGGAATGGTACACGGCACGCTGGAAGCCTTCCACGCCGTCCGGGGAAGCTTTGAGGGGCTGCAGAGCCAGCAGGAGCTGCTGCTGCCCCGGGGGTACAGCGCCCTGTATCTGCTGTGGCTGGAAGGCTCCATCCACTATGCAGACCAGGAATACGGGCTGTATAACAATGCCATGGCCCGGTTCAATACACTGTGGCGGGAATTTTTCGCCTGGTGCTGCCGGACGATTCCCCAGCCGGGGAAAAGCATCCGCTACATCTAGCGGGAAAAGGACAGGAAAGGAGGCGATGGTGCCATGCAGCCAATGCTGCGCACGCTGCCCGTCAGCCGCCAGCGGGTGGAAAACTTTGGCGGGCTGAACCGGCGGCTCCGTCCGGCGGTGGGGGAATTTGCCCGGGCGGAAAATCTGTGTGCCGATCACTATCCGCTGCTGTGTACCCGTCCCGGCCGGGGAGAGACTGCCCTGGCCGGGCAGGCGGGGGGTATGCTGGCCGGGGACGGGCTGTGCTGGGTGGAAGATACGGCGCTGGTGCTGCCCTCGGGGCGGCGGGAGCTGGGGCTTGCCCCGGGAGAGAAGCGCCTGGTGGCCATGGGCAGCTATATTCTGATATTTCCGGATAAAAAGTATGCCAATACCCTGGATGTGGAGGATTTTGGCAGCATGGAAGCGGAATATATTGCCGGGCAGGAGGTGCGGATCACGCCCTGCACCCTGGAAGGCGGAGACAGGGCACCGGATTTTATCCAGCCGGAGGCACCTGAGGAGCCGGAAAACGGAGCCTTGTGGGTGGATACCTCCGGGGAAAGCCCGGCTTTGAAACAGTGGAGCCAGGCGGGGAGCCTGTGGGTTAGCCTGGATGGCGGCTATCTCCGCCTGGAGGCCCCGGGCATCGGCCGGGATTTCCGGCAGTATGACGGGGTGAGCCTTTCCGGCGTGGAAGCGCTGGCGGGGGAGAATACCATATGGCTGGCGCGGGAGAACGCGCTGGTCATCTCCGGGCTGCTTGCGGAGCTTCCCGGGACGCTGACCGGGCTGACAATCCGCCGCTGGGTGCCGGAAATGGACTACGTGACCCAGTGCGGAAACCGGCTCTGGGGCTGCCGGGCGGGGAAAAACCGCCTGGGGCAGACCGTAAATGAAATTTACTGCTGCAAGCTGGGGGATTTCCGGAACTGGAACAGCTATCTGGGGCTGAGCACGGACAGCTTCACCCTCAGTGTAGGGGCGTCCGGCAGCTTCACCGGGGCGGTGACCTACCTGGGCATGCCTCTGTTTTTCAAAGAGGACTGCATGTTCAAGCTCTATGGGGCGTATCCGGCGGCCTTCCGGGTGCAGTGCAGTCCCTGCCGGGGGGTGCAGGCCGGATGTGCCGGGAGTCTGGCGGTGGGGGACGGGGTGCTGTACTACCGCTCCCCCTTCGGGGTGTGCGCCTACGATGGGGCTCAGTTTACGGACATTTCCCCCGCCCTGGGGCAGGGGGAGGTGACCCATGCCGCCGGAGCCGTGCTGGGGGATACCTATTACCTGGCAATGGATCTTGGCGGGCAGGAGGCGGTGTACAGCTACCATACCCGCCGGGGCATCTGGCATATGCAGCCGGGAACGGCCATCCGGGAGCTGGCGGCGGTAGGTACCCGGCTCTATGCCCGGGAGGAAGGGGGGCAGCTGGTGTGCCTGCGGGGGGAGCAGAGCCGGGAGAAGATCTCCTGGCTGGCGCAGACCGGCACCCTCTTCCCCCAGACTCCGGAGGGATTCCTGCGGGGTGTGGAGCTGGAACTGGCGCTGGAACCCCACGGCATGGTGCGGGTGCTGGCCCGCTATGATGGTCAGGGAGCGTGGCAGAGCCTGGGGGCGGCAGGCAGCGCAGGGCAGCGCTTCCGCCTCACCCTCCGCCCCCGCCGGTGCCGCCGGATGGAACTGCGGCTGGAAGGTCGGGGCGGGGCAAGGCTGTACGCCATGACTCTGCTGTGGCAGAAAGGAGAAGGAGAACTGTGATGCAGGAAGGCATGCTGCCCCTGCCGGATATTCCCCAGGGGGATACCCAGAGCCAGCTGCTGGCCATCCGGCGGTATTTGTTCCGCCTGGTGGAGCAGCTGCAATACCTGCTGGATGCCGGGGAGCAGACCCGGGAGCAGGACAGGCAGAGCTGCTCGCCCCAGGCCTATGCCCAGATCGAGCAGCGGCTGCAAAATTCCGAGGCGGTTGCCCGGACATTTCTGGGCAGCGCCCAGCGGCATATCTCCGGCAAATACATTCCCACCCGGGAGTTTGACCTGGCGATGGCCAGACTGGAGCAGGAGGAAGGCCGGCTGAATCAGAGCCTGTGTACCCGGGAGGACACGGAGCAATCCGGCGGCCTTCCCAGGTGGGAGCTGGTGGTGGCGGGTACGCCGGGCATCGCCGTCCGGGAGGGGGAGGAGGTCTCCTTTTCCCCTCTGCCCGGGGAGGAAGCGCGGCTGCTCCACCTGGCACCGGATGGCCGCTGGCGATTGTGAAGAGAAGAAAAGAGAGGAAGAACGTGGCGGAAAAGAAAGAGAAGAAGGAAGAACAGACAAAAACCTATCCCCAGTCGGAGCAGACCCGGCAGGCACAGCAGGCCGCCCAGAGCCATGACGGCACCAGACCCGGCGGCTATGTATCCCGCTATCAGCAGCAGCTGGATGCGGCTATGGAGAAGATCCTGAACCGGGAAAGCTTCTCCTACGATCTCAACGGGGACGCACTGTACCGGCGCTACAAGGATCAGGCGATTCAAAACGGCCGCCTGGCCATGCTGGATACCATGGGGCAGGCTGCTGCCCTCACCGGGGGCTATGGCAGCAGCTACAGCCAGAGCGTCGGCCAGCAGGCCTATCAAAAGAGTATGGATACCCTGGCGGACACCGCTGCCCGGCTGCGTACCCAGGCACGGGAGGAATACGACCGGCAGGGGGAGCAGGCGCAGAGCCACTACCGGCTGCTGGCACAGCGGGAAAGCGAGGAAAAAAGCGCCTATGATGCCGGTGTGTCTGCCTGGCAGGCGGAGAACAGCCGCCTGTGGGATCGGTATGATGCCCTGCGGCAGCAGGATTACGATGCCTACCGGGATGCCGTTGCCGACGAGCAGTGGCTGGCGGAATTTGAGGAGGCGCAGCGGCAGTTCCAGCAGCTGCTGCGCCGGAAGTACGGCTGGTAAGGAGGCTGCATGGAACAAGCGGAACCCATTGCCCGGCTTCTGGGGGATACCCTGGGGCAGAGCGTAGTGGTCACCCCGGCACCGGGGTGGGAGAAGGCGAGGCTTTTCTGGCGCTGCGGAACCCAGGGCGGGGAGATCCTGCCCCAGCCGGGCAGCACGGACTTCATCTGGGTGCCCCCGGTGGAGCTGGCCGGGCAGCAGCCGGAAAGCAGCCGGATACTGGTCAGGCTGGAATTGAGAAAGGGCAGCGCCGGGCGGCGGTACGGCAAAACATTGCTCCTGGGTCTGCCGCGGCAGATGCAGCCGGGGGTGAAGCTGACCTGGGAGGATGCCCGGGGCTACGCCCAGTACTATGGCGCGCCGGTGCAGAACCTGTCCCGGCTGGTGCTGTCCGCCCGGGCCACCGGCACCCAGGGGGCGGCCATAGAAAGCTGCGGCCTGGGCTGCGGCAGCCTGGAATCGGAGGGGAGCAGAGGCGTGTTTCCGCTGCCTCAGGCGGGGCAGACCCGGCTGCGTGCCTGGGCACGGGATCACCGGGGCAGGCGGGCAGAGATGAGCCTGAACGTGGAGGTGCTGGCCTATACCCGCCCCACAGGGGGCATCCGCAGCCGGGAGGCGGGGGAGCAGGGGCTTCTTGTCCGGTGCTTTGCCCGGGTATCCCCCCTGAAAGGGCGCAATCCGGGGCGCATCACCCTGCGCCATCGGGACAGCGAAGGCAATGTATACACCCTGCGGCTGAAGGATGCCTGGGAGGTGGACGGCAGCTTCCTGCTGCCCGGTGCCGCTCTTCCCGGGCAGACGGAGCTGGAAGTGGCGGATGACTTTGAAACCGCCGTGTTTCCCTATACCCCTGACCCGCTGCTGGAAATCGATACACGGGAAAGGGCGCTGGGCATCGGCAGCCGGGCAGACCGGCCGGGTACTGTATGCCTGGGGCTGGGGGTGGATATGGCGGGTATGCCCCTGGAAAATCTCCCGCCGCCCCGGCAGCCGGGGGATGGGCTGAGCCTGGGGCAGGCCGAGGGACGCTTCTGGCAGCTGCCCAGACTCGTGTGGCAGAATCCGGCACCGGAGGCGGCCTTCGCCCCCCAGGCGGTGACGGTGGAGCCGGGGTGGCTGCTTATCCGGGCGGCGGATACCGCCGGGCAGGCGGGGTGCTTCTGGGAGATCGGCCTGGACAGCGGGCTGCTCCGGGGGCAGGGGTGCGCCCGCCCCTTTTCCCGGGAGAAGGGCAGCCTGGTCTTCGGCACCACGGCTCTGGGAGACGACCGGGCGGTACCGCTGGAAATTTACGCCCTGGGGAAAGGAGAGGAAGCATGAGTGAAGGAATAGTGGCATCTCTGATCACGGGGCTGCTGTCCCTGGTGGGGGTGATGCTGAGCAACCGCATGGCGGAACACCGCCGGGAAGCGGCTCTGCGCCTGAGCCAGGCGGTGACGGATACCCGCCTGGAGGAGCTGACAAGAGAAGTCAGGCAGCATAACAATTTTGCCCGGCGTATGCCGGTGGTAGAGGAACAGATCAAGGCGATTTTGCGTCGCCTGGACAATTTGGAAGGAGAGAAAAAGATATGATTAACTGGAAAGTAAGACTGCGCAATGTGAACTTTTGGCTGGCGGTAATTCCCGCTGCGCTGCTGGTGGTGCAGACTCTGGCCGCCCTGGCCGGCTTCCACCTGGAGCTGGAGGGGGTACAGGCGAAGCTTCTGGAAGTGGTGAATGCCCTGTTCGGCCTGCTGGCCATCCTGGGCATCGTCAACGACCCCACCACCGCCGGCCTGTCCGACAGCCCCAGAGCCCTCACCTACAGAATCCCCAGATAACCGCACACGCCCGGGGCACAGAGGCGAAAAAATTCACGATTTTTTCTGGCCCGGGGTTGGAGTTGGGAGACAGTTTTGATAAAAATACCGGCTTTACTTGATATAGGACTGGACAAGAGGGGAAAGCTGTGCTATAATTTTCATCGAAATATGCGATTGGCAAATCTGGCGAAAGCTGGAGACGCAAAGTTAGGTGCCTAAACAAATTTTTGCATGGCCGACCGGCTGCAAGTGCCCCTCTTTCACGGGTGTTTGCGGTCGGTCTTTTTTGGAATTATGTAAACTAATTACCCAAGAGGAAGAGACGATGGCGAAGTATTTGAAAGAAAAAAAGCCTTCCACTCCCGCTGGGGACATAGCCGGCAACCGGAAAGAGAAGAGGCGTTGGCAGAAGGTAGTAACCTTTTTGGCCTGCGTGGTGGTGTTCTGTACCACCTACGCCCTGATCCTTCCGGCTATTACGATGGAACGGAATTGCGCCATCCCGGAGCATACCCACAGTGAGGAATGTTATAGGCAGGTCACCTCCCGGAGTGTGACCCGGCTGCATTGCCCCCTGGAAGGGGAGCAGGAGTCCATTATTCTGCACACCCATGATGCTTCCTGCCTGGATGGGCAGGGGGTACTTGTGTGCCCGCTCCCGGAGCGGGAAGCCCACACCCACGGGGAAGACTGCTATGCCCTCCCCCAGCCCCATGTCCATGGGGAGCAGTGCTATACCTCCATCCGTGGGGAACTGGTGTGCCAGCTGGAAGAGGAGCCGGGACATACCCACGGAGAAGAATGTTATGTAACCCACACAATCCAGGATTGCCTCCTGGAAGAATCCGAAGGGCATACCCACGGGGAAGATTGCTATGCCTGGGAGCGGGAGCTGAGCTGTACGCTGCCTGAGGATGTCCCGGAGGATGCCCAGCCGGAGCTTACCTGCACCCTGGAGGAGCTGGAACTCCATACCCATACCCCGGAGTGTTGTGATGAAGAGAGCGCTTTGCTCTGCACCCTCCCCCAGGTGGTTCTCCACAGCCATGGGGAGGACTGTTTCGAGACGCTGGAAGAGCCGGTGGATACCGAAACGCTTACCTGTACCCTGGAAGAAACCCAGGGGCATACCCATGAAGATGCCTGCTATGAGGTCTCTTCCAGGCTGATTTGCGCCATGGAAGAGGACGAAACCCATGCCCATGGGGAAGACTGCTATGCTTTGGAGCAGCTGCCGGTGTGTGGGCTGCCGGAGGAAGCAGGCCATACCCACGGCCCGCTGTGCTACGGCACCTGGGAGCTGATATGTACCCAGCAGGAGCACACCCACAGCGAGGCATGCACCCCCAAAGAGATGCAAACCCAGCAGTTTCTTTACGAGGATGACCAGCTGATTCTCACGGTGGATGCCGAGAGCCTTGGCCCTCTGCCGGAAGATACCCGGCTGCATGTGTCTGTCCCGGAGTGGGATGCCGCTGTCCTGGCCGATCGGCAGCAGGAGGAGGGAGACGGCCAGTGGATGCTGCGGGACATTTGTCTGGTTCAGGGGGAAACGCCTCTGGAAGATGCGGACATAACCCTGCGTGTCACCATTCAGGTGAAGTCTCCGGTGCTGGAAGCGCTGCCCGCTTCCGCGGTTCTGGATGAGGACGCGGGACAGGCGCTGGAAGTGGTGGCCTGGCAGGTGGATGGGGAAGCCAATTTCCTTCCCCTGGATGTGGCAATGTTCCCGGTGGGGGAGCAGATCCCCGCCCTTACCGCCCAAATCCAGCCGGGCACCCTGGTGGTGCTGGCGGGTGTCCCGGATAATCCGCAGTATACCGTGCAGTACTATGCCCCTGTGGCCCGTGCGCACACTTCCGGTTCCGGGCAAACCCTTTCCCTGATCGATACCCGGGGCGGCCGACTGCCGAAGAACAACGATTCCAGCACCCAGACGACCATCAGCCTGCCCCTGCGTCAGGTGGAGAACCGGGTGACGGACAAGAATAACGGCAAGGCAACGCCCCTGTACATGGTCAATACCCAGGAAGAGCTCACCCGGATGTACACGGACGAGACTTTCTATTATGTAAAGGCGCCCAATCCCGCCTATATCGACAAGCTGGAGGATTCCTATGGCTACGACCTGGTAAAGCTGTGGGTACTCAAGGGGGCAGACCCGGAAAGCATCCTGGAAGAGGACTGGGAGATTCACGATGCCGGCAGCATCCACTTTACCAACCGGGAGGATTTCGCCCAGGCCAACCGGGACAAAAACGTGATTTATATCGGCCAGGGAACGGTTTTGCGCCTGGTGTATGAAAAGACCAAGGATTCCTTCACCGCTCCCGCCACCTTCTATGATTACGACATTACCGGTGGGAAAAATTCCGAAAACAGGTGGGAAACAACCTATTACGGCATCAACAGCCAGGAAAACTACGGAAAAAGCCGGGATGAAACCGTAAGCTGGAGCAGCAAAAAGAACGCGCTGGCCTTCGGCAACAACAATACCGGCACCGCCCTTAGTGAATATGCTTTCGGCAATTACGGCACTCTGAATGCGACCAACGAAAATAACCTGGAGGGCTGTACCTTCCAGCTGGCCAGCAGCATGGCCAATGGGACGATTCAGTATCACCCCTCCCTGATTGCGCCGAAACTGTTCAACGATGGCGAGGCCAAGGGCAAAACCACCTACGAGGGCAGCAGCCTTACCTTCAACCGGGTGGGCGATACCTACACCCTCAGCGCCGCCCAGGCAGCCGGGCTCAGCCCCATCACGGGTCTGGAATATCTGTTCAATCCCTCTCCAAACTCCGGCACGGTATACACCCATATCTTTACCAACGACTTCTGGCCGATGGACACGGCCACCAACAAGGTAGACCCGCTGTTTGGCGGTGGAACCACTGTGAGATTTGCCGGCAAGACAAGCGGTGCTTTCCCGCCCAGTGACGATGGCTGGGCGCACAACAGTTACTTTGGCATGCAGTTTGCCGTGGAGTTTACTCTGACGAAGGACTACGTCGGCCCTCTGGACTACACCTTCTTCGGCGACGACGATATGTGGGTCTTCCTGGATGGGCAGCTGGTGTGCGACATCGGCGGCGTACACTCCTCTGTGGGAGAATATGTGGATCTGTGGGATTACCTGGATAAGGACGACGATCAGACCCACACCCTCCACTTTTTCTATACCGAGCGGGGCGCTTCCGGCTCTACCTGCTACATGAGCTTCACCCTGCCCTCGGTTTCCGGTATTCACATCAGCCAGAAAACCGCCTCCCTCCGGGTGGAGAAGCAGGTGGTGGGCGATATTGACCCGGATACGGAATTCACGTTCCAAATCCAGTTCTTCAATTCCGCCGGGCAGAGTGTCCTGGATGACTATGTGTACGACCGCTATGATGCCGATGGTACGCCTCTGGAAAGCAACCTGATCATCTGCGATGGCGGCGAATTCACCCTGAAGCATGGCCAGTATGTGCGCATAGAGCACCTGCCCTACGGCCTGCAATATAAAATTACAGAACTGGGGGCGGATGGATACACCATCACCAATACGGTGAACGGCACCGTTACCCCGGGTGGTACGGCCACCGGCTCCATCCAGAAGGGCAGCCAGCCCTCCGTGCTCTTTACCAATACCGCCAGCCGGGTGGGCATCTCCCTGCAGAAGCAGGATGCCGATGGCAAGAGCCTGTCCGGTGCCGTGTTCCGGCTGCTGGGCAAGGAGGATGTACCCCTCACCTTCTCCCGGGAAGCGGATGGCTACCATGTGCTCCAAAGTCCCGGGAATATCCCCCGGAGCTCCGGCGCAACGGAGCTGGAAGTGGACGAGCATGGCCGCCTGGCCATTCTGGAGCTGATCCCGGGCAGATACCTTCTGGAAGAGATAACAGCGCCCACGGGCTGCGTGCTCCCGGAGGAAAAGGCGGAGCTGTATGTCCGGGCCGATGGCACCATCGAGACGGCAGCCGGCTGGATCAGCACCAATGGAAGCCTGCTCACCGTGACCAATGCCTATCAGAATCAGGTTCTGACGCTGGAAAAGAAGGTGGAAAATGTAACCACCACCCGCCCCTTCCGCTTCTGCGTCACCTATACGAAGCCCGGGGAGCAGACCCCGGTCACGGAGTATGTGGAGCTTGCCCACGGGCAGAGCACCACCCTGACCATCCCCTATGGCCGGGAAGTGACCATCCGGGAGGAAAACCCGGCGGGCTACGCCCTGCGCTTTGAAAGGGACGGCAATGTGCTCCCCGCCGGAGAGGACGGCAGCATCACCTTCACCCTCACCCAGGATATGTCCATCCTGGCAGTAAACACCGGCGGCTACAGCCTCCCCAATACCGGCGGCCCCGGCCTCCTCCCCGCCGCCCTGATTACCACCCTGGCCGCTCTGGCTCTGCTGTGGAAAAAAAGAAAGCCAAATTACGCATAACCCTTCTGGACAATCTCCCCCAGGGGTGGTATACTTAAACAAACTGTGCCCCCACGGGATGTACCAAAGCCCCCCCGCCCGCAGCGGGGATGGGGTGCCTGCAAACGGATGGCATACTCCAATTTGCCCTTTATACAAGGGAGCACACCATTTCCTTTGTTAATTAATAATAGAAACAAGAAAGGAACAAAACATTTTGAAACACTTGCAAAAAATCACCTGCATCCTGTTGGCGCTGCTGCTGGTATGCGCCATGGGCACCACAGTTTTTGCCGAGAATACCAGTCTTGGCGGAAACAAGATCAGCGTCACGAATGCCCAGCCCGGCGAAACCTACAGGCTGTACAAGCTGCTGGATCTGAGTGTAAGCGAAGATCTGGAGGCGTATACCTACACCCTGAATACGGAGTGGAGCGAATTCTTCACCACCGGCGCCGGTAGTGATTATGTAGACCTGACTGACATCGGCGACAGCAAGAACGCCGTTGCATGGAAGAGTGACGCAAGCAGCGTGGAAACCTTCGGCAAGGCTGCCGCAACTGCTGCTGCCAGCAAGTCTGCCCTCCAGACTAAAGTTGCCGGAGAAGAAGGAGACATCCTGGACTTTGCCGGCCTGGAACCCGGCTACTATCTGGTAACCTCCACCAACGGCACCCTGGCCATCGTGGAGAGCACTCCCCGTAAGCCCGAAACTGTGATCGAAGAGAAGAACCAGAACCCCACCCTGGATAAGCAGGTTCAGGAGGACTCTCAGATTTCCACCACGGGACAGGGCTGGGGCAAGGAAAACAGCGCCCAGATCGGTGACACCGTCAACTTCAAGCTCACCGTAGCAGTGAAGAAGGGTGCCAAGAGTTATGTCATCCACGATGAGATGGACGACGGCCTGACCTTCAATGCAAACTCTGTTGCCATCCCTGGCCTGACCAAGGATACCCACTACACCGTAATGACCAGCGACCTGACCGACGGTTGCACCTTCGAGATTCACTTTACCGATACCTACCTGAATAGCATCGCCACTGACGCTACCCTCACCGTTACCTACACCGCTACCCTGAACGCTAACGCCGACATGGTCGATGGCGAAAAGAACGATGCCAAGATCACCTGGGGTGAAAGCAGCAAGACCGAGTGGAGCGAGACAGTTACCAAGACCTATGACTTCAAGGTGCTGAAGTATAAGTCTGGCGATGAGAATAAGGCTCCTCTGGCCGGTGCCAAGTTCCAGCTGAAGCTGGGCGATACCGTCATCAAGCTGATCAAGGTCAGCGATACCGAGTATCGTGTGGCCAACGGAAACGAAGAGGGCGCAGTGGAATCCTTCGTGACTGTTGCCTCCAAGTCCATTACAATCAAGGGCCTTGACCTGGATACTTACACCCTGGTGGAGCTGGAAGCTCCTGCCGGCTTTAACAAGCTGAAAGAGGACATTACCGTGAAGGTAGAAGCCGATAAGGTTACCGTTGTGAAGACCGGTGAAGATGACAATGTGGAAAAGAATAACCGCGTTGTGGAAGTCCCCAACTCCACCGGCACCCAGCTGCCCTCCACCGGTGGTATGGGTACCACCATGTTCTATGTCTTCGGTTCCATCCTGGCTGCCGCAGCTGCCATCCTGCTGGTAACCAAGAAGCGCATGAGCGCCGAAGCCTGATTTTTCCCCAGCCGCCCCACCCGGGGCGGCTGATTTGCATCTGCCGCAGATCCCCTCCCCCCGGCAGATTCCACCGCCCTTCCCACAAGCCCCCCGCCTGCGGCGGGGAGGGAGTACTTACCTTCCAGTTGCAGCCGGGTCGTTGCCACGCACTCCCGGGCGGTACGCACCAAAGCCTCCCTTGTGTAAAGGGCGGTGCGTCGCGCAGCGAATTAAATAAACGATTGCCGGTGGCAATCGCTCCATAACTGCGGTGCGTCGCGCAGCGAATTAAATAAACGATTGCCGGTGGCAATCGCTCCATA
>CAZCRO010000005.1:0-2038 GCA_964501115.1 uncultured Oscillospiraceae bacterium | reverse complement strand
GTGCGTCGCGCAGCGAATTAAATAAACGATTGCCGGTGGCAATCGCTCCATAACTATAGTGGCACGGCGAATGCCGTGACGGAGGGATTGTGTTGGCAGTAAAGATAAGATAGGCGGCATGAATGTGATCCGGGAGATGGGGCTGCGTATCCCTCAGGATATATCCGTTATGGGTTACGACGGTGTGCAGCTGGCAGACATTGTCTCCCCCCGGCTCACCACTTACTGCCAGGATACCAAAGCCATCGGCCGGGCAGCGGCCAAAGGTCTGGTGGACCTGATCGAGCGCCCCCGAACCACCCTGACCGACCGGATCATCGTCCCCGGCCACCTGCGCATCCGGGAATCCGTTGCGCAAATCCAATCGGACAAAGATGCTTAGTTCAACCAAAAGAGCGGGACTGCCCCGGATGAAACCCATCCATGGCAGCCCCGCTCTTTATATGGAGAGATTAGACAAGCAAAGTGATTACAGGTAAGGCAGGAAGATTTTCCGTATTTTCTCCCCCACTGCCTGACCCGGAGCCAGATGGGATTCCGGACTCATATGTATGCAGTCCGCCCGGGAGGGCTGGGCATAGGCTGCCCCATCGAGAAACCAAACCCCGTGGGTCTTCGCCAAATCTTTGTAGAACTGGGCGAATTTTGTGGATTCCAGGTAACCGTCCTGGAGGCTGGACTCTAGGCGAAGTAGGGAAATATCCGGATGAATGGTGATGGAGGAGACAATCAGAATTTTCAGCCCGTTAAGGAAAATCCGCCTGTCTCCCGGCAAGGGGCAGATCTGTACCATCAAATACCGGAATCGATTTTGCGCATAACTCTTGGCATTAGCCTGCATATTGGCTTTTCATTGACAACCGCCGGAAAATATGGTAAAGTATCAAAGGCAAACAGGTATTTCAGAATGTTTCGCCTTTGCAAAGTTCGAAGAGCAGCTGGCGCAAACAGGGAAATGTTGCCATTTGGTAAAGACAGGTTTACCTGTTTTTATAAATCGTGGATCAAGCGCAAAGCTCCACCTCGGGTGCCTCCCCGTGTAAAAAAAGAGGCATATATCTGCGGGCGTGGTGGAATTGGTAGACTCGGTGGATTTAGGTTCCTCTGCGAAAGCGTGCAGGTTCGAGTCCTGTCGCCCGCACCATGGCGAGTGTTCTTACAGCATTTGAGGCTCTGTAAGAACACTCGCTTTTTTCATACAGCGAGTTGGTTTGGGGCGGTTCTCCTTTGTAATCGCCATACTGCAGCCCCTTTCATTTTGAGTATGTACTTGGGTACATACAAGAGGTGAATCGTGACGAATACAATCGAAAAGAAGTGTATTGTAGAATATATACGAGGTGAACTGCAATGCAAGATTACGCTCGTTCGTTAGGCGATGCTGTGAAACGCGCCCGTGGAAAGCTCGATCTTACCCAAAATGAGGTGGCCGATGCTGCAGGCATCGACTCTCGCACGGTTTTGAATATAGAGAACTACAAGGGAAATCCCAAGTTGGAAGTCCTGTATCCGCTGGTACGCGCTCTGAAAATGGATTCCAGAGAAATTTTCTATGGAAGATATGCTCCGATGGAATGATATTTTACTGTCCACCGATCATTATGACCGGTGGGCACTTTTCTATTATTTTTTAAAAGTTCCTGCTTATTATACGCATTTTTACGTATAATAGTAGTAAAAGGAGGGGGAGCGGTATGGAAGGAAAGCTGTATGTGTCCTACCGTACATATCTGAGAGGGTCTGGCTAACGAGCCAGTTTGGTGACGATGTGTTCCGTGCTGTTTGCAAAATCCTGCAAAAGCTGTTCCATCTTCTCCTGAATGAGATGCGGCTCTACATGCTCATGCTGTGCGCCCATGATGCGGACGGGCACTCTGCGGTATACACCTCGTTCAGCCGTTCCACTTCGCCCTCGGTCAGCGGTCTGCGACCGTCCGGCTCCTTTTTCCTGCGGTCGATCTGCTCCAAGAGGCTTTCTTTAGACTTGTATCGCCCGTCTGCCGGTTTTTCTGCATCCAACGGGATCTTCCACCCACGC
>CAZCRO010000004.1:0-62991 GCA_964501115.1 uncultured Oscillospiraceae bacterium | reverse complement strand
CGATGTACTTGTCTTTGGGGGAGCGGCCGGTGTAAACGCCGGTCATGACGTTGACGGTGTCCAGCTCAGTCTTCTGACCGACTTCGTAGCCTTCCAGGCCGGGCTTGGTTTCTTCCTCGTAGAGCATCTCGTAGGAAGGATTGTAGACGATTTCCTGAATGTTGGAAATGCCATACTTTTCGATTCCGTAAGTTTCCATTAATGGATCCTCCTGTAATAAAAAATGTTACAGAGAAAGCGGAAAAACCGCATTTTCTATACGATTTGGCAAACTGAGGAAAATAAACCAAAGTTCACCGTGTACATATTATCACAAGAAAACCGGATTGTAAATAAGGATTTTCGATAATTTTTTATCGCTTCCTGCGAAAGAAAATTTTTTCGACAACTTCATACGAACTTAATAATTACCCTCTTTTTTTCTTCACATTTAAAATGTAGAATAAAAGCATCTCAACAAGAGATATTTCAACACAATTCTTCAGATTTATAATCTTTTTCATTTTCCTCTCCTCTTTTTTGTTGCAAGAACCGCAGCCCGGTCAGGCTGCGGTTTTTGCCGTCTTCAGGGTTTTTCAACACAACCTGTTACACCGGAAGAAACCGCAGCGTTTGTTAGGTTTCTTCCGGTGTATGTTTTATCTGTCAAAGATGGGAAATTTACAGGTCTTTTATAACCAGCTCCGCAATCTGCACCGCATTGGTGGCGGCACCTTTGCGTACCTGGTCGCCGCAGCACCACAGGCACAGGCCGTTTTCATCGGTGAGATCCGGGCGGATGCGCCCTACGTAAACCAGATCCTGATTGCTGGTGTCCAGGGGCATGGGGTAGCACTTGGCGGCCAGGTCATCCACCAGTTTGCAGCCGGGGGCGGCGGCAATGGCGGCACGGGCCTGCTCCACGGATACGGGTACATCAAAGTGGCAGCTGACGGAGATGGAATGGCTGCGTACTACAGGAACCCGGACACAGGTACAGCTAACCTTCAGTTCCGGCAGGTGCATGATCTTACGTCCCTCATTTTGCAGCTTCATTTCCTCGCTGGTATAGCCTTCAAACTGTTCGCCGCCGATTTGGGGAATCAGATTGTAGGCAATCTGATGGGAGAAGATTTTTGGGGTGTAGCTTTCGCCCTTGCTCAGGGCTTCCACCTCGTTCATCAGTTCCACAGGGCCGCCGGCACCGGCACCGGATACGGCCTGATAAGTAGAGGCCGTCATGGAGCGGATGGGGGAGATGGCATTCAGCGCGTTTACGGCGGTAGCGGTGATGATGGTGGAGCAATTGGGGTTGGAAAGGATGCCTTTGTGCTTTTTTACATCCTGGGGATTGATTTCCGGAACGATCAGCGGCACGTTTGGATCCAGGCGGAAAGCGGAGGAATTGTCCACAAATACGCAGCCTGCGGCAACAATGGCGGGAGCAAACTTCTGGGCAATGTCATTTTCCGCCGCACCCAGGACAATGTCCACGCCCTGAAATGCTTCCTCCCGTGCCTCTTCAATGGTCACTTGTCGGCCACGGAAGAGGAGTGTCTTTCCGGCGCTGCGGGCACTGGCCAGAGGGAGAAGCTTTCCTACGGGGAAATTCCGCTCCTGTAAAATCTTGATCATTTCCTGCCCTACGGCGCCGGTGGCACCCAGGATGGCTACGGTATACTCTTTCATTCCACGTTCCTCCTATTTTACAAAGCTGTTATACAAGACCCGAATGGCGGTGGCGAAGTCCTTATTGTCAACACCGAAGATGATGTTGAGTTCTTCCGGCCCCTGGCTGATCATGCGAATGTTGATGCCCGCCTGTCCCAGGGCAGCAAAGAGCTGGCCGGAAATACCGGGACGCAGTACCATCTTTCGGCCGACCGCCGCAACCACGGCCATCTGGTCGTGAACGGTTAGTTTATCCGGATCGATCTGCTGCTGCAATTCTCCCAAAATAGCGTACATGCTGGCGCTGACGCTTTCTGTAGGCATAATCAGGGTCACATTGTCGATTCCGTTGGGCACATAGTCCACACTTACATTGTATTTTTCCAGTACGGCCAATATTTTACGAAGAATACCGACCTGGTTGCTCATGCCCCGCTTGGTCAGAGAGATGGCGGTGAAATCCTTTTTGCCGGTGATACCGGTCAGGAAGCGCTGGGCTTCTGTTTCACTGTCGAAGTGCTCTTTGATCATGGTGCCGGGTTCCATGGGGGCGTTGGTATTGCGGATGTTCAGAGGGATGTGCTTCTCCCGTACAGGGAAAATGCTGCCCTCGTGAAGTACCTGGGCTCCGGAATAGCTCAGCTCCCGCAGCTCGTCGTAGGTCACTTCCGGGATGGTTTGGGGATTTTCCACAATCCGGGGGTCGGCCATGAGAATACCGGAGACATCCGTCCAGTTTTCATATACTTCCGCGTCCAGAGCCGCGGCGGCCAGGGCACCGGTGATGTCGCTGCCGCCACGGGTGAAGGTGTGGATTCTTCCGTCCGGCAAAGCCCCGTAAAAGCCCGGAATCACGACTCCCTGGGTGCCAACCTGTCCCCGCAGTGCCTCGTAGCTGGCATCCTGGTCTACGGTACCGTCAAAACGGAAGCGAATCCAGTCGGCGGCATCCAGAAACCGGAAGCCCAGGTAGGCGGCCATCAGCTTGGCGGAGAAATATTCGCCCCGGCTGGCAATTTCATCTCTGGAAAGGCTTCGGCTGTCCAGCTTCTTTTTCAGAGCGGCAAATTCCGGCTCCAAATCAATGTCCAGCTCCAGATCCCGGGCAATTTCCCGATAGCGGGAGGTGACCATATCGAAAATGCCGGTGCAATCTACGCCATACTTGGTGTGGGCATTGCACAGATACAGCAGGTCTGTGATTTTATGATCCTCAGGAAAACGTTTGCCCGGGGCGGAGACCACGACAACCTTCCGGCTGGGATCCGCCTGTAAAATATCCCGGATTTTTTGATATTGGCCGGCATCCGCCATAGAGGAGCCGCCGAATTTGACAACTTTCATAGAAATATAACCTCCGTGGTGATGGTATTACAGCTGGGCGAGGAAAGCCTGGGGATGCGCCTGTTTCCAGCTGTGCATTTCCCGGATGGAAACAGGCCGGGTGATTATGGCATTGCCCCAGTGGGTTTGGGTGTTGGCATCCAGCCAGGCATCCCGGCAACCACGCACATAGAATTGGCAAACCTTGCTGTTGTCCGCCTGGGCTTGCCGACCCAGGGGGGTATAGAATCCGTGACCGGCCAGAACATCCACACAGTCCTGCACGACATTGTATGCCGTGGGGTAGCGTCCCGCTCCCTGACCGAACAGGCTCTGCTTCCCGGTCAGACTGCCTACCAGGGTAATATGGTTGTAATTTTCCGGAACGGCTGCCTCCGGCTCTCCCACAGGGACGAGGACGGGATGCACATAGGCATGGTATGTCGCCTCATCCTCTTCGGCACAGGCCATCAGCTTACACACCCGGCCATGGGCGGTGAAATTGGCAATGTCTTCTCCGGAAATTTGGGAAATGCCACAGACCGGTACACTTTCCGGCTGCAAGTGTATGCCAAAGGCGATATTGGCGCAGAGCAGCAGCTTGTGCCAGCTGTCTGTGCCTTCTACATCTGTGGTGGGGTCAGCTTCCGCATAGCCCAGGGTCTGAGCCTGGGTCAGCACCTGGGGATAGTCCAGATTCAGACGGGTCATAGCATCGAGAATATAGTTGCATGTGCCGTTGACAATGCCGTGGAGGGCTGTGATGCGCTGTACCCTGCGGGCACGCTCCAATTCAGACAGCCAGCCAATGCCGCCGCCCACTGCGGCGGTGGCACGCAGGCACACGCCGTGCTTCTCAGCCAGGGCAAGCAGCTCTTCGTAGTGGGTGGCTACCAGCGCCTTGTTGGCGGTGATGACATGCTTGCCGGAAGCCAGGGCATCCCGGACGTATTCATAGGCCGGGTGCAGCCCGCCCATAACCTCTACAATGGTATCGATGGACCCGTCTTCCAGAATGGTCTGCATGCTGTGCGTTACTTTTGCATCGTCCAGGGTCAGTTCCCTGCGGCACAGCACCTGGGAAACGGTCATATCCGGCCGCTGTGCCACAATATCATATACACCTTTTCCCACGGTTCCGAAGCCCAACAGTCCAATTTTCATATCTTTCTCCCCCTGTTTTTTGTGTATGTCCACAGGACGAAAACACTTGCTTTTTTGACATAGTCAGTATATCATATACCCAAGCAAAAAGCAATTGCAAGGAAGGGCAATGCTTCCCTGCATTTTCAGGTTTCTTTTGTGCAAATCTACAGGAGGTTTTGATATGGACTACATTTCCACCCGGGGTGGCTCCCCGGCTGTTGACAGCGCCCAGGCGGTATTGGAAGGCCTGGCTCCTGATGGTGGGTTGTATGTGCCTGCCCGGCTCCCGTCCTTTGACTGGAAGGCCTGTCTGGCGGGCAGCAGCCAGCAGATGTCTGCGGCAATTTTGAGCGCTCTGCTTCCGGACATTCCCAATATGAGCCAGCTGGTGAGCAGGGCCTATACTGGAAAATTCGAGACCGAGGAGCTGACCCCCACTGTGGCCGTGGGGCCGATGCAGGTACTGGAATTATTCCGTGGGCCGACCTCCGCTTTTAAGGATGTGGCACTGAGTATGCTGCCCCAGCTGCTTACCGCGGCGAAGGCGCAAAAAGGAATCCGGGAGGAAATCCGGATCTTAACTGCCACCTCCGGCGATACCGGCAAGGCGGCGCTGGTAGGCTTCCAGGATGTACCCGGGGTAAGCATCTGCGTTTTTTACCCCCATGGCGGTGTATCCCAGATGCAGCGGGCGCAAATGGTGACCCAGCAGGGGAAAAATGTACGGGTTTGCGGTGTGGAAGGCAATTTCGACGATGCTCAAACCGGAGTGAAGGAGATTTTTGCCCGATGCCAGGGACAGCGGGAGCCTTTCCGGCTGTCTTCTGCCAATTCCATTAACATTGGCCGCCTCGCTCCTCAAATCATGTATTATTTCCGGAGCTACCGGGATCTGCTGGATCGGAAAGTGATCACTCTGGGAGACCCGGTGGATTTCAGTGTGCCCACGGGGAACTTTGGTGATATTCTGGCGGGTTATCTGGCGAAGAAGCTGGGGCTGCCGGTAGGCAGGCTGATCTGTGCATCCAACGCCAATAAAGTGTTGACGGATTTTATCAACACAGGCGTATATGACCGCCGTCGGGAGCTGGTGAAGACCAATTCTCCCTCTATGGACATTTTGGTGTCCTCCAATTTGGAGCGGCTTCTGTACCTGCTGAGCGGGGACAGCCATCTGGTGGCGGGGCTGATGGAGGATCTGAACCGGAAGGGATATTACCAGGTGCCCCAGACGCTGCTTGCGGCCATTCAGGCAGAGTTTGCCGCCGGATATTGCACGGATGAGATGGCCAAGAAGACCATTGGCCGGGTATACCGGGAATATGGGTATCTGTGCGATCCTCATACCGCTGCCGGCTGGGCTGTGGCGGAGCAGTACCGGGGTGCAAACCCGATGGTGGTACTCTCTACAGCTTCTGCCTATAAATTCTCCACGGCGGTGCTGGAAGCCATTGGCGGGGATATATCCGGAAGCGAATTTGAACGGATGGAGCGCCTGCGTGCGCTGACAGCCGTGCCCGTGCCCCGGAATCTGGCGGCGATTCAGGGTATGCCGGAGCTGCACACGGATGTGATTCCCAAGGAAGAAATGCTGGATTACGCACTGGAAAGGGTGGAAGAAGTATGAATCCCGTAACCATTCGGGTGCCGGCCACTACGGCGAATCTTGGCCCCGGATTTGACTGCTTTGGCTGCGCTCTGAAGCTGTACAATACGCTCACCTTTGAAATGCTGCCCACCGGGTTAGAGATTACAGGTTGCGAAGAAGCCTACCAAAACCGGGAGAACCTGGCCTATGTAGCCTACCGGGCAGTGATGGAGAAGCTGGGCAAGCCGGATTTCGGTGTAAGAATCGAGATCGGGGGCGACATCCCGGTTTGCCGGGGACTGGGCTCCTCCGCGGCACTGCTGGCCGCGGGAGCGATGGCGGCAAACTGCCATATGGGAGAGCCGCTGAGCCGGGAGGAACTGCTGGCACTGACCAATGCCATTGAAGGACACCCGGACAATTTGGCACCGGCGCTGTTCGGCGGGCTGACGGCCTCCATGGTTGCCGGTGGGAAGCCGGTGAGTGTGTCCTTCCCGCTGGATGAGAGCTGGCGCTTTCTGGTGCTGATTCCGGGATTTACCCTGTCTACCCGGCTGGCACGGAGTGTCCTGCCGGAACAGGTAAGCCGGGAAGACGCAATCTTCAACATCTCCCGCAGCGCAATGGTGCTCAAGGCGCTGGAAACCGGAAATATTGAACTTTTGAAGGATGCCTTGCAGGATCGCCTCCATCAGCCCTATCGTAAGGCGCTGATTCCGGATTATACGGCGATAGAGGCGCTTATGGCACCGCTGGAGGCTGGCATGTGCCTGAGCGGTGCCGGGCCGACGATTCTGTGCCTGACCCGGAGCGATGCCGTGGAGCAGACACTGCGCCGGGAACTGCCCGGTGTGGCAACCCACAGCTGGCAGGTGCTGTGCCTGATACCGGATCGGGAGGGCGCAAAAAAAATATAAAACAAAAGAGCCGCGGAAACCGGACACAGAAGAAACGTGTGCCGGGTTCTGCGGCTTTTGGTGTTTGTGGGGCAGGAGGTATTTTGAAAAGTGCCTCCTGCCGGATGTTTTTGCCGGAAAACAGACGGGAGATCAGCCCAATGCCAGAAAATCCTCCGGATCCATCGGCATGTCCTGGTACCGGACGCTGAAATGCAGATGGGGGCCAAGGGCGGTTTCCGTCAGGGCAGTGGTGCCCACATTGCCCAGAGTTTGCCCCAGGACGACGGATTCTCCTTCTTTTACCCGTACCTCCTGCTGCAGGCCGGAGTAGCGGGTCTCATAGCCACCGGTGTGGCGAAGCACGACAGTGACCCCCAGCAGGGCATCTTCTTCTACAGATACAACGGTGCCGTCTGCCGCGGCGGCCACCGGATCTCCTTCCTCACCGGGGTAGTCGATGCCGGCGTGTACTCGCCAGTCTCTTGTAGTTTCGTTGTAGCTCAAAGCATCCATGGAATACACCTCCACCACCTGTCCGGGCAGGGGCGGGGCGGTTTTCAGCGCTTTGGGCTGTGCGGGGGCTGCGGTCGGCTGCGTAGGGGCAGGTGTGGATGCTGCCTGGGTCGGCTCTGTGGCAAGTGCCTCCACCGCTTCGGTTTCCGCCGGTTCTGTTTCCATCAGGGAGATGGTTTCCGGTTCTTGTTGCTTGTTGTTTCCACGGGTTACATAGCTCGTGATCCCAATGGCCGCGGCACACAGGATCAGGGCTATGTAGTAGCCCTTGCCGCTGGATTTGTTGTTGCGCATATAATAGCACCTCCGAGGCTGAGTATAGCCAGCCTCGGAGGAAAATAAACAGAAAAAATTATAAAATTACCATCAGCTGCTGATTCTCTGGAAGTATTCGTACAGGGGAATCAGCTGCTCCAGAAATTGTCCCACCCGCTGAGAGAGCTGGGAGCCGAAGACCTCCGGGCTGAATTCTTCCCGGCGGATACAGGAGATGTCTCCCTTCCATGCAAAGTACGGCTCCAGAGATGCCTGGGGGGCGGGTTTCGGCCGCTTGTAGCACTGGGCGGTGACAGGGGTTCCGGTGAGATCCTGGGTGTTACGCAGCAGGTTCAGAAATTCTTCCGGTTGGGCAGTAATTTGCTGACGGAAGCGCTCCATAACGGTCACCTTGGGGCGCCAGAGCGTAAAACCATAGTGGATGTCGTCCGGGGTGATTTCAAAAAACAGGCAGGGGGCTTCCGACCAGGATTCCACATCCTGGCGGATGCAGATCCACAGGCTTTCCTTGTAGGGAAGCGGATGGTGAAGCCGGGCATCCCGGTAAATTCGGCTGACCTTCAGCAGATTGCCCGGTCTGTCCAGAAAGGGCTGAAACAGCTCAGCGCCCAGTGCCTTCATCGGTTCGTAGAGGGTTTGTACGTATTGCTGCTTATGTGCCAGAAACCATTCCCGGTTGTTGTTCATGCGAATGCCCCAGAGAAAATCCACGGTCTCCGGTGTAAAACCTGTAAACATGCGGTATCCTTCTTTTTTGTAGTTTATAGAATGTGCTTTCTGGGTTTGCCCAGCCAGATCAGTTCGTTTTTCTTTTTCGGGGGCACTTCTCTGTCGGGAATTTCAATGGTATAACGCTCAAAGGCATTTACAATGGTGGTGCCGTTGTATTCCCGGGTGCGCTCCATATTGTGGCCATAAGTCATATGTACGTGGCCGTGGAAGTGATAGGCGGGATGGTGGGTGTCCAGAAATTCCCGCAGGCAGGGGAAGCCCCAGTGGGCAACATCCTCCCCATCCCCCAGACCTTCTGCCGGGGCATGGGTAACCAGAATATCTACGCCGCCTGCCTTCCGCAGGGGGCGGCGGAGCTTGCGGATTCTGCCCTGCATTTCCAGGTTGCTGTATTGGTGGGGACCGGGATGATACCGGCGGCAGCCGCCAAGCCCAACAATCCGAACCCCATTGTATTCTACCACGCAGCCGTCAATGTTGTCGCAGCCCTCCGGCGGGTTTACCTCATAGCGCCCATCGTGGTTTCCGGGAACATACAGCACCGGGCAGCGGGCCATCGTGACCAGAAAGCTCAGGTAATTGGGCTTCAAATCTCCGCAGGAGATGATCAGCTGATACTCTGCCAGTCGTCCCGGCACGTAGTATTCCCACAGTGCGGGGCATTCTTCATCGGATATGACCAAAATCTTCATTGCCCGTCTCCTCATTTTGTCCTGTTATTTTATAGATGCCCAGTTCCTCTACCATGGGACGGGAAATGGGAAGAATTTCGCTGAGGCTGGGCACGCCGCCCACAATGTTGTCGCAGAGCCAGTCCATGTGCAGAAGCTCGTCAGGAGTGAACGTTCTGGTTCCGTCGTTGACTATGGTGCCATCCTGGGCAACGATCTTTCGGGCGAAGGGGTCCAACCACTTGGCGGCAATGGAGTCCTGGAGGAACTGCGCCATAGTCTTGATGCCGGTAGGCAGTCGGTCGGAAAGGTTTACGGCGATTACACCGCTGTCCATGCCCAGCCAGTAGTTCAGACCTGCATTCTCTTCTTTTTCCCGCTTCCAGGTTCCGGAGAACATGGAACTCAGGACAAATTCGTAGAATTTGCCCCATACCCAGATGGGAGAGCCGAGGGAAACCAGTTCGCCCATGTCATCCATCAGGTACGTGCCGTAGCTGCAGGCATCCAGATAGCTCATGGACTGGCCGGGGGCATCCCGGTTGGAGATGACCCGGATGCCGTCTTCGAAGAAGTCGGACTGGGGGTTGCCCTCTACGCAGGACCAGCGCAGCTGAATCTGTGCACGGGGATTGGTGAACTGGGCACCCAGGGCGAAGGCGTTGATATTGGCCAGCTGGCCGTGGATGGGATAGGAGGCAATATAGCCGATACGGTTGTCCTGCGCCAGGGCACCGGCGATGGCACCGGTGATGAACTTGCCTTCGTAAACCCGGCCGTAGTAGGAGCAGACGCTGGCATAAGGCTGGTCAACGGAACAGTTGAAAAACTGAACCTTGGGGTGCTCCACGGCGGCTTTCAGAGTGGGCGCGCGGAGAATGGGAGCGGTGGTGAATACAACCTGTGCCCCTTCTTCCACAGCCAGGGTGAGCAGCCGTTCCGCTTCCTCTGGGGAGTTGGCATTGTAATAGGTCTTGATGGTCAGCTTGTTGCCGAGAACCTGCTGCAAGTATTCCTTGCCCTGCTCGTGTCCCAGGCACCAGCCGCTTACCTCCGGGGAGAGCTGGTGGACAAAGGCCACATTCAGATACAAAGGTGTGGAGATCCAGGAGAGCATGCTACCCTTGCTGGGGTCTGCCTTTGTCTGCATTTTCACGGCATCACTGGTGGAGGCAATCATGTCTCCCCGCAGGGCAGTCAGGGTTTTGCGGATTTCGGAGACGGGCATCTTGCCCAAATCTTTGTAGCTGTACAGCTGAAGCCACAGCAGCAGCGCTTCCTCCGGCAATACATCTTCCATAGGGCCTGTTTTTTCAAAGGCTTCCCGGAAGTAGGAATAGTAGGCATTGAAGGTGCGGCGCTCGTCTTCCGTCCAGCTTTCGCCGCTCTTTTTGCCTACGGCGGACAACAGCTTTGCGTAGTCACCCGGGCGGCGGAACTGGACGGCATACAGGCGGCTGGATTTGAAGAATTCCAGAAATTCGTAATAGGCGATGATCCGGGGGTCGTCACTCTTTTGAGGCATGACCCGCTTGACCATAGCCGGGATCCGGGGGGCACCGAAGTAGCGCAGAACGGATACCCGTTTGTTGCCCTCCTGAACATAGAAATTTCCCAGATACTCGTAGCAGCTTACCGCGTCCCGGATACCGGCATTGCCCAGGTGTGCCTGGCACAGGTTGATCCATTTGGCGGCGAACTCCGTCTTGGGAGCCAGCAGGGGGTAGAAGCTGGGGGAAAAAGCGGCGATCCGTCCAGCGCTTTTTACGCCGATGATCCGTTCCGCGGGGATTTCCAGCAGCCCCAGATCCAGCACGACTTCCGAGCTGTTTTCCGGCAGAATTTCATCCAGTACAATGGGATTGATCGGCTTTCCCTGGCTGGAGCATTCGGAAACTTCCCGCTGTCCCAACCGAAGGGCCTTGTTGTATTCTTCTCTGATCATTTCCAAACCCATGGTATATCCTCCTGATTCTACAGTATTTTGTATTTTCTCCATCATATCACACCCAAACCGGAAAAGCAACCGGGTTGCTTTTCCAACAGGGGTATGGTAAAATACAACCAGTATTTCCGACAAATCTTTTACAGTCTGCCGCACGCGGAATTTATCCGCTTTTGGCGGACAAATTCCATACTTGCAGCCTGAGAAGTGTTTTCTGTCAGGTATACCCCCCGACAGAAAATGTTTTTTGATTTTATTTGCCGCCCAGGGCGGCAAACTCTGCGAGGCTTTAGACAAGCTGAAATACAACCAGTATTTTCTCAGGAGGTTTCCATGAAAAAAGAAAAAAAGAAGCCCTCTCTGCGCCCGGCGCTGCTGGCCGTATCTTTTGCGGCTCTGGCGTTTTGGTGCAAATATATGCTGGCAGGCTATGGCTTTTCTGCGCTGGTTTGCCTGTGTATCGTGGCGTTGATTTTGTTTTACACCCTTATGCCCTTTGTGACACTGCGCCATCCCGGTTTGGGCAAATTTTTGACCAGGGCGGTGACGGTGGTACTGGTGCTTGGACTGCTGGTATGCGGTGTGACGGAGGCACTGGTGATCCATGCCAGCTTTGGCTCACCGGAAACACCGGTGGAATATGTGGTGGTCCTGGGCGCGAAAGTACGCAGCTGGGGTCCTTCTGTTTCCCTGTGGGATCGGATCAATGCGGCGGCGGAGTATTTGCAGGCGCATCCGGAAACGGTTGCGGTGGTTTCCGGCGGCCAGGGACCGGATGAGCCGGTGACAGAGGCCAGCTGTATGTATGAAGAGCTGATCAACCTGGGCATTGATCCCAGCCGTATCCTGATAGAGGACAGAGCGGAGTCCACCTGGGAAAACATCCGCTATTCTCTGGATCTCATTGAAAATACCACCGGCAGCCGGCCGGAAAAGCTGGGTGTGCTGTCCAGCGAATACCACCTGTTCCGTGCCAGCCTGTTTACCCGGCGGGCAGGGGTGGAATTTGTAGGGGTTCCGGCATCTACTTCCCGGATTGGCCAGAAAATCAATCATTTTATGCGGGAAGTTGCCGGTGTTTGGCACTATATATTGTTAGGAGGAAACTACAATGCTGAATAAGAATTATGCGGACTATGCCTGGGAGAAGGCAGCGGAACTTTTGGCAATCGATTCCCCCACGGGCTATACTGCCCGGGCGGCGCGGTGGGTGCAAGAGGCATTCGCATCGTTGGGCTTTTCCACGGTATTTACCCGCAAGGGCGGCGTACTGGTGGATCTGGGCGGTGAGGATGCCCGGGATGCCCTGCTGCTGGAAGCCCATATGGATACCCTTGGGGCGATGGTGTGCCAGGTAAAGGGCAGTGGCCGGCTGAAACTGACCCCCCTTGGCGGCATGAATGCCAACAATGCCGAGGCGGAAAATGTCCGTGTATACACCCGGGACGGTGGGGTGTACGAGGGTACCTGCCAGCTGTGTGATGCTTCCATCCATGTAAACGGCAGCTACAGTGATACCAAGCGCAGCTTTGATACGGTGGAGGTCGTTCTGGACGAGCCGGTGGCATCCAGGGCGGATGTGGAGAAGCTGGGGATTTGCGTGGGGGATATTGTGTGCTTTGAGCCGAGAACCCGGCGTACCCAGGCGGGCTATCTGAAGAGCCGGTTCCTGGATGACAAGCTTTCTGTTGGCATTTTGCTGGGCTTTGCCAAGTATCTGGCAGATACCGGGGTATGCCCCAAGCGGAAGCTGTATGCCCATATTACCGTGTACGAAGAAGTGGGACACGGCGGCAGCGCTTCTGTGCCGGAAGGGGTGACGGAGGCAATTTCTGTGGATATGGGCTGCGTGGGAGATGGTCTGAGCTGCACGGAGCGGCAGGTTTCCATCTGCGCAAAGGATTCCGGCGGCCCTTACTGCTATGACGTGGTGACGGGGCTTGTCAACGCTGCCATGCGCCTGGGTGCCGACTATGCTGTGGATGTGTATCCCCACTATGGCTCCGATGTGGAAGCCACCCTCCGCTCCGGCCAGGACATTCGCCACGGCCTGATTGGTGCCGGTGTCTACGCTTCCCATGGCTATGAGCGCAGCCACATTGATGGTGTATACAATTCGATTCTGGTGTTGGCGGGATACACGGAAATCATGTAAACGAAGAAGCGTTCTGGAATTGTGCGGTATAATTTCTCTGTCACACTTACAGGAGGTATATATGGACGCGTTGCATGCAATTTTTACCCGCCGGAGTACCCGGCAGTTTACCCGGGAGCCTGTTGAGCCGGAAGCGCTGCGCACCATTCTGGAAGCGGGTATGTCCGGCCCCAGCTGTGTCAATTCCCGGGATTGGAGCTTTGTTGCGGTGACGGATCGGGAGCTGCTGGATAAGATGGCCGAGGCCAACGGTGCTCCTGCCCGGCATCTGCTGGGTGCCCCTGCCGGGATCGTGGTATGTGGAGATCTGAGCCGCTCTTTCCCCAAGGCACCGGAATATTGGACGGTGGACGCAGCCATTGCTGCCCAGAATATCTGCCTGTGTGCCCAGGCACTGGGCTTGGGTGCCGTATGGCTGGGTACCTGGCCGCAAATGGAGCGGGTGGAGAAGCAGCAGGCACTGTTGGGTCTGCCGGAGCACATTGTACCCCACTCCATCATCGCCCTGGGGCATCCTCAGGGGGACATTACCGAGCCCCGCCCCAGTCGCTGGGAAGAAGACCGGGTACACTGGAACGGCTGGTAAAGGCTGCCGCAACATACGCATAAAAAGCCCGATGCCGGGAAACTGCATTTGGAAGAACAGAGTAAGCTTGTATTTCGGTACAGACAAAAAAGGAACCGCTGCGGAGAGAAAACTTTGCAGCGGTTCCTTTGCTTTATTACTTTTCACGGTCCAGCCGGAAGGCAACGGAGCGCTTCAGGTAGGACAGGTATTCCTCATCCTGGCACATTTCCTTGCCGGGGGCATCGGAAAGTTTGGCCACCGGGCGGCCGTTGACATATTGCAGCTTGATTACGATATTCAGCGCCTCTTCGCAGGTATCGTTGCTGCAGAATGTGCCAATGCCGAAGGAAACCCGGGCTTTGTCCTTAAAATAGTTGTACAGTGCCTGGGCATGGTCAAAATCCAAACCATCGGAGAAGAGCAGCACCTTGGTTCTGGGGTCTACGCCGTACTTTTTGAAGTGGGCGATCATCTTCTCCCCCCATACATAGGGGTCTCCGCTGTCGTGGCGGACACCGGAATAGTTGTTGACCATGGAGCGGTTGAAATCGTACAGAAACAGGTCTGTGGTGATGGTGTCTGTCAGGGCGGTACCGTTGTCGCCTTTATATTCATCGTACCAGTCTGCCATGGCATAGTGGTTGGTATAGGCCAGGGGGATGGAATCGATGCCCTGATACATCTGTACAAATTCGTGGGCGTAGGTGCCGATGGGGGTAAGACCGTACTTCATAGCCAGGTAGACATTGGAGGTACCGGCGCAGTTGTTGGTTTCCCGGGAAAGGCGGCGTACCACTTCGTCCTGCCACTGGCGGGAGAGCCGACGGCGGCAGCCGAACTCCGCAAAACTAAAGGTGTATTTGCCGGAGTTGAAGTCCGCGATTTTCTGCTCCAGACGCTGCCGTGCGGAGCGCTCCAGCACGGCATAATCATAGTGCATCCGAAAATAGACTTCGTTCACAATTTCCAGCAGATAAATCTCGAACTGCATGGCGCTGAACAGGGGGCCTTTGACGGTGATCATCAGCTCACCGGATTTGGTCAGACCGGTGTGTACATATTCCCGGATGGGATGCCAAAGCCGGAGAAACTCCACATAGTCGCTTTTGATAAAGCGGATGGAGCGCAGATAGTTCAGTTCCTCTTTGGTAAAGCGCAGCGCACAGAGGTAATCGATTTGCGCATTGATTTCTTCCAGCATCTCCGGGGTGAAATGAACGCCGGCGTTGCGGCACTTGAAGTAGTATTCGCCGTTTAAATCGGTGTGCTTGTGGAAGATCACCTGATCCATATTGAATTTATACAGATCCGTATCCAACAGGGAAGTGACAATGGGTTCCAGTTTCATACAGCGCCCTCTTTTACATACTTTGGGTTTGGTGGTTGTGTTGGGATTCCAGCGCCATTTCCCGCAGCCGGGGATACATGGCATGGTTTTCCGGGTTGACATATTGCTCCCACAGGGTTCGCTTGTCCTCCAGCAGGTAGGCACGCATCTGAGAAGCGGAAATCTCTATGGTTTTGGGGATGTACAGTTCCGCAATGCGCAGACCCTGCACACTGTCGAACCAGTCCAGGCGACGGCTTTCCTTTCCGGAAACCAGAAGATCCGGCATTCTGCCGAAGTGATGGCAGACCTGTTCCAGAACGTAGTTCCCCCAGGCGGCGGTGTTGCCCACCCCAATATCCGGCAGAGGATAGATTTCTACCTGGGTGCCGAAGAGGTTTTGCAGCAGCTCCCGGCGAATCTCAAAGGGAAAGGGGTTTTTGCTGGTGCCGCTTTCCTGAGAGGAGCCGATAAAGATTCCCACCCGGTCACACAGGCGCAGGGCAGTGCGGATCATCTGCTCGTGCCCCGCATGCACTACCTGAAAGCGACCAACCAGAATCCCCAAGGCGAAAGGCTTGGCTGTTTCCATAGCAGTTCCTCCACGCAGTCTCTTTTTCGGTATTTCCGCCCGTTTACCGGAGGCGGTCTACCGCTATTCTACCAGAAGCAGGAAGCTACGTCAAATACAAAAGCGGATTTTAAAGCCCGGTGTGGACGGAAGATTTTCCTCTGACAAAAAGGAAAATACCCATTGCCAACAGGGGCAAAAATGTGTATACTATTTCCGCAATCTATAACAGATAAAAAGGTGGGGACTTCTGTGACGGAACAGTTGGTACTCTTTTTTGATTTTTTGGGTACGGTTGCCTTTGCGATTTCCGGGGCGCTGATTGGGGTAAACAAAAAAATGGATTTGTTCGGCATCATTGTGCTGGCTTGCACTACGGCCTGTGGCGGCGGTGTGATCCGGGATGTTGTGGTGGGGAATATCCCTCCAAATATGTTCCGGGATCCAACCTATGTGGGGATTGCCACAGTGGTGGCGGTAGTGGTGTTTATTCTGGTGTATGTCCATGCGAAGATGCCTCAAAAGCTGACCCCGCTTTATGACAAGATGCTCTTTTGGTTCGACACCCTGGGTCTGGCGGCGTTTACCGTGGACGGGGTGATGGTAGGCGTCAACTGTGGTTATGGGGACAACCTGTTCCTGCTGGTTTTCCTGGGATTTCTCACAGCAGTGGGCGGCGGTACATTGCGGGACATGCTGGCAGGGCGGATTCCGGATATATTCATCAAACATATTTATGCGGTGGCGGCCATTGCCGGCGGGCTGGCGATGACACTGACCCGGGGGCTGGGAGATAAGATCTCCATGGTGCTGGGCTTCTGCCTGGTGATTACCCTGCGCTGCCTGGCGGCGCACTACAGATGGAACCTGCCGAGAATACGGGAATAATGAAAAGCGGTTTCAACCAGAAAACATGCCGTTGTAAAAAGTGCCTGCTGCGAATGTCTTCCATTCACAGCGGGCACTTTTGGGTAAAAACCGGTTATGGCTTCCTTTCCACTGAATTCAATTCAACCAACACAGCGTCCTCAATGGGGAAATAGTCATTGGCATCGCTGCTTAATCCGCTTGCTTTCCACGCCTGCTCAAATGTAAGATTTTCCAGGTTGCTCAAATACACATACGAACAATCACAGGCAGCGTTGTTCAGCCGTCCGGTTATTTCCAGTCGGTACTGATAGAAAACATCATCGCACAGCCATGTCCCATCGGACAGTGCATAGTATGTTTTCATGTTACCGTTGATGGATGCCTTGATACTGTGCTCTTTGGCGTAGCCAATCAGCCCCGGCAGACAGGAGAGGGCTAAAAATAATGCTATGACCTTTTTCATACACGTGTGCTCCTTTGGTTTTGTATCCCTGTATATTGGGGATATGGGATGAAAAAATCAAAGAGAAACAAGTTTTCCCAGGTGGAAGAAATACAGGTAGGTGTGGGTCACCTTTTTCTCGAATATCCGTTCCATCGCTTCCCGGTAGGTTTCTACCTGGGGGCGATATTTTTCTGTCGTGGCGGAAATTTCCTCCGGGGTGATCCGGTCGGTTTTAAAATCCAGAACCGTGATGCCATCCGGCTGAATCAGGGCGCAGTCTACCACGCCCTGCAGCAGTACCTGTTCACCTTCCAGACCGGGGGCATATTTTTCCCCTCTGTCCAGAATGGAGAATTTGAACTCCCGCAGTATTTGTCCGCCCATGCGCAGCTGCCATCCCAGGTCGGAGGCGAAGAATTTGGCGATGGCCGGTGCATCCACCATGTCGGTCTCTTCCGGTGAGAGGATGCCCTCCTGGCGCAGGCGACGAATTTCCTCCCGGACGGAGGCCAGATCGCCGCAGGCATCGAAATGGAGATACTGCATGGCCTTGTGCATGGTATTGCCGTAGCGGATGCCGCTGGCTTTGGCGGTGAGAAAAGAGGCTTTGCGCCACTGGTGCCTGGGTGCTTCCGGAGCGTCCTGGGCGGCTTCCATATCCTTTTCCCGTCCCTTTATACCGGTGGCGGTCTGCTTGGAGGGGGCAACGGTGGCGGCCATATGGGGATACTGGAAGGCTTGCCGTTCAGCCAATAGCTGCAGAGCTCCCCCCGGGAGGGTAAGCACAGGTGCATCCCGGGATACGGAGAGGGAGGGGGTCTCCGGGGTTTCGGAGATGTGGCAAATCTTCCAGGGACAGTCGCTGACGGTACCTTCTATGGTGGCATCTGCCAGAATCCGCAGGGCACCGGCGTCCGTCCGGGTCAGAGCGGCCAGCAGAACCCATTGCCCGGGAGCATTGACGGCTTGGCTGAGGTTTTCCAGTTTATCCAGAGCCAGCCTGGAAGCCCAGGTACGCACCTGATCTTCCAGCTTCCTGGCGGTGTAGGTCATGATCAGCCGATCCTTCGCCCGGGTCATGGCTACATAAAGCACCCGCAGCTCTTCGCTGATGGCCTCCTGGGACAGCTTTTCGCTGATTGCCAGGCGTGCCAGGGTAGGATAGCGTACCCGGGTAGCACTGTCGGCCATGCAAAGTCCCAGCCCCAGCTCCTTATGGCACAGCACCTGCTGGCGCAGGTTTTCTGTGTTGAATTTCCGTGCCAGCCCGGCCAGAAATACCACCGGGAATTCCAGTCCCTTGGAGGTGTGGATGCTCATAATGGTCACAGCACCGCTGTCCCCACTGGAGCCGCTGAGCAACCCTTTCTGCTCCTGGGCAGTGAGGTATTCCAGAAACTGCTCCAGGGTACACAGGTTGCCTTTTTCATAGGAGGCAGCCAGCTGGAAGAAGGCACGCAGGTTCTCCTTGGCCAGAGTACCCTCCGGCTGGGCGGCGTACACGCCGTCCAGGTCGGTCATCAGATAGATGTGTTCCAGCAGCTCCGTCAGGGTGCTCCTGCGGGCAAAGGTACGCAGGGTGTTCAGGGCTTGCACAAATGCCTGGGCTTTGGGCAGCGGGCTTTGGAGAAGCGCATCGTATACGCAGCATTTTCGGTTTTTTCCCCGAACCAGAGCCAGATCTTCTGCGGTAAATCCGAAGGCAGGGCTGGCCAGGGCACTGAGCAGGGGAATATCCTGCCGGGGATTGGAAACGGTTTGCAAAATAGAGCGAAGGGTGCTGATTTCCGGGGTGCGCAGCAGGTCTTCTCCGGAGTTGCTGGCGCAGCGGATGCCCCGCTCTTCCAGCGCTTTGCGGTAGTCGTTGCCTACGGAGCCGGGGGCACGGAGAAGAATCACAATATCCCCGGCGGTTACCGGACGCAGACCGTCCTTGTCCCGGATAAGACTGCCTTGCTGGAGCATCTGGGCAATGCGGCCGGCTACAAATTCCGCTTCCTCCCGGCTGGTTTCCTCGGAAGCGTCGATGGCGTAGAATTCTACAGCCGGGTCGGGCAGGTTGTCTTTGATACAGCCCTCCCATTGGCGCAGAGCCTCTGCCTGGGTATAGTCCACATCACCGACACGTTTGCTCATGCAGCAGGAGAACACATGGTTGACAGCTTCCATGATCTCGCCGCCGGAGCGGAAGTTGTGGCTGAGCAGCACTTTGCGTCCCTGGGAATCCACGGCATCCTGTGCCATGGGGAAGGTGTTGTATTTTTTAAGAAAAATACTGGGGTCTGCCAGGCGAAACTGATAAATGGACTGCTTTACATCCCCGACAAGGAAGCAATTGTGCCGCTCATCTGTAAGGCTGGAAAAAATGGCGTCTTGCACGGCATTGGAGTCCTGATACTCGTCTACCATGACCTCCCGGTAACGGCGGCCGATTTCCCGGGCTGTGGCGGTGGGGGAAGTGCGGTCTTTTCCAAGAAGCAGATCCAGGGTTCTGTGTTCCAGATCGCTGAAATCCAGAATGCGTCGCTTTTTCTTTTGCAGGGTGTATTCCTTACCGAAGCGGCGTACCAGCAGGATCAGTCCCCTTTGCGCCTGGGCGCAAAGAGCAAAATCCCGGAGGTGGGAGGCGGAATCCCGGCCGAATAGCTTCTCTTTCTTCTTCAAAGCATCTTTGCAGGCATCCCGGACGGCCTTCAGCTCCTCGTTGCGGCCGGTATCGGTTTGCTTTCCCGTGGGAAAACGGCCGAACTGAACATGAATCCGCTGGCAGACCTCGTCCCAGCTTTGGCTTGCCCGCAGATGCTTCAGCGCATCGGCATTCTGCTGATACAAGGTGGCAACCTTGGGGGTATCTGCCTGGGCGGCAATTTGGGCGCAGTGCTCCATGACCGGAATCTGCCCGTCCAGCCAGGAGAAAAGCTGCTCCATCAGTTCGTGCCCCCAGGGGGTCTGTCCCACATCTTCCGCAGGGGATTCTACGGCAGCCAGGCAGTCGTCCAGCCATTTTTCCGGATCCGGATGGCACCGGGCACTGTCGTATACCTTTTGAATGAGTTCCGGCAGCTGGGCATCGTTTCTGCCCAGTCCCTGGGTTTCCGCAAAGGCCAGAAAATCCGGATCCTGGCATAGTTCTTCGTAAGCGTTGTCCAGAAGCTGGGAAAGTACCTGCTCCCGCAGCTCTGTGGCGGTGTTTTCCTCTGCTACCCGGAAGTCTGCGTCCAGATCCAGCTGGTAGGCATACTGCTTTAGAAGATCACCGCAAAAACCATGGACGGTGGAAATCTGGGTCAGATAGAGGCGCTGCAGCTGCTTTTGCAGATGCCGGTTTTCCGGATCCTGAGCGATGGCCTCCGTCAGCTTGGCGGCAATTTTGGCCCGCAGCTCCGAAGCTGCGGCACGGGTGTAGGTAATGATGAGAAATTCGTCAATATTGGCGGGATTGACCTCGTCTGTCAGGTAGTGCAGAAGCCGATCCACCAGAACCTTTGTTTTGCCGGAGCCTGCCGCAGCACTGACCAGCAGCGTACCGCCCCGGTTAAAAACCGCCTGCTTTTGGGCGGGTGTCCATTGTTCAGTCATGCTCTTTCGCCTCCTTGCTTTCAATCTCTTCCCAGAATTCGTTGCTCTTCAGAGTCCGGAAATTCCGCCGCTGGGCGTTCTTTTCCGGGTGGCATACAGCGGCATATGGGCAGTACTGGCAGACATTGTAGCTGCTGCCCCGGCTGTAGGGATTGGGCTCTACATTGCCGGAGGCAATATCCGATACCATACCCCGCAGCAAATCGAAAATATAGCTTTCCAGCAGCCGGAATTGCTCCCGGCTGGCAATGGAGCCGGAAAGTGCCCCGTCTTTGGTTTTCACCGGGAGACGGCAGCCCAGCTGCCCGGGTTCCATGGCCTCCAGAACCCGATCCTCCCGGAGAAACAGGCCGCTGCGTACCCATTCCTTTTTCCTCAACTTCTCCGCTTCTTCCGGCTCAATGGGAGCCTCTCCGGAGAGATAGGGGGCCCGGGCGGGGAAATATTCTACCCCCGCCGGAATTACCTGCCCGCTTTGCTCCAGGGCGAAAAGGTAAAGCAGCATTTGCAGCCCCAAACCCTGGGTAATATCGCAGTAATCAAAGCTTTTTTTGCCGGTTTTGTAGTCTACGACCCGTACATACTTGCCAAACTCATCCTGCCAGGTGTCTACCCGGTCTACAAAGCCCCGGATTCTGGCCTCCATTGCTCCGTTGGGGATCTCCACCGGGGGCATTTTTCCATCCCTGCCGAAGCTCAGCTCAAACTCCACCGGCTGAAACAGCCCCTGGTGCAGCTCCTGCCAAAGCTCCTGAACGACCATATCCAGCTCCTGGCCGTTGCGCCGGAACAGATATTGCAGCCGGGAGGAGTCCATATCCCGGAAACGATCTTCGGCATAGGTTTGGGAATATTTGTGGGCAATGTCCAGTGTTTGCTCCAGTGAGACCTGGGTAAAGCCCCCCAGGGAAACGACTTCTCTGCCGGTTTTTTCCAGCACATCATGGACGTATGTGCCGAATTCTGCCGGGTCAACCTCGGCAACCTTTCGTTCCCTGGCGCGCAGGCCGTATTGCAGGAAGTATTTCAGCCGGCAGGATGCCTGGGTATCCACCTGGGAGGCGGAAAGTTCCAGACACTGGCCGTACAGTGCGCGTACCCCCTGTCCCGTCAGCTGCCCCAGGGTATATTCTGCCCGGCTCAGTGCCTGGTGATAGCTTTCCAGGGCGTTCAGCTCCCGGGCGGCGGCTTCTTCGTGCCAGCGGGCCAGATAAACACCGGTCTCCCGGGGACTGCTGCCGGCAAATTCCAGACCGTCTGATACATCTTCTATTCCGGTGCCCATCTGCGCCAGACGGCGGTAAAGATAGGAGGGCTGCTCTGCGCTGCAATAGACCCGCACGGACTGGCTGGCACCGCAGAATACACCGTAAATTTCCGAAAATTCCTCCTGGATGCCCTCCATGGCACCGCCGGTGAGCGGTACGCCCAGCTTGCGCAGCGCTACCCGTTCCTGGTCGGACAGAATGCCTTTGGAGCCGGAGTAGCTGGGCAGGCAGCCTTCTTTGGCACCCAGAATGAAAAGATGCTTGCACGGATGGCATCGCAGGGCGCTGACGGTGCCCATCTGCACCGCATCCAGCACGGGCGGGATGGTTCCTACATCGTATTGGCTGAGCAGCAGCCGGAACAGTCTGGCAAAGTGCTCGGATTCCCAGTGGGTCTGCCCGAGAATGTCATACATCTGCTCCAGAGCGCCCAGCAGAATTTCCCAGAGCTGCCCCAGAATCTGGGCACCCCGCCCGTCTCCCTGGGCTTCCAGCTCCCCGGCGAGCTGCTCCAGCCGCTGCTCCAGGCCGATGTCCTCCAGCAGGTGATATACGGCCAGAACCTGGGCATGCAGCATCTTGGCCTCTTCAAAGCCGGTATGCAGACGCTGCAGAGGCACAATGGCCTTCTCCCGCAGGGCATTCAGGGTTTCCAGTTGCTGCCGGGAGGTAGACGTCCATTCTCCGGATAATCCATCCGGGTGAGACTCCCAGGGTTGCAGCCATTTTTTACCCTGAATACGCCACAAATAGGTGTAGTTTTCCAAAGCATCGCATTCGTCCGGGGTCAATGGAGACATAGCCGAGCGGAGATAGCGCAGCGTGCTGCGCTGTTCAAAGCCGGATACCACTGCATCGATGGCGGAAAGAACGGTAGCGATTACGCTTTTGGTAAGAATATCCTCGGTACCGGTCTGATAAACAGGGATGCCCATCCGGCGGAAGATCAGGCCGACGAGACCGGAATAGGTGGGCATGTCCCCAACTACAAGGGATATGTCCCGGTAGCGGCAGCCGGAGCGCACCAGCTGGGCAATTTCTCCGGCGGCGGCCATGGTTTCCTGCCAGGAAGAAGCCGCCCGGTATACGCCCAGGGTTTCTTTGCTGATTCCCTGGGGCAGACTTCCCTGGAACAGCTTTTCCCGCAGCTGCGCCAGCTGAGAATCCGGAGACGGCAGTACCTGAGTCTGTACCGGGATTCCCAGCCGGGCGGCGATTCGCAGCAGTTCTCCGGCAGTCTGTCCAGGCTTTTCAAACGCCAGCAGCTCCGAGCCGGGACAGTCGCAGTTCAGAGTAACGGTGACCAGGGGGCTGTAATGGATCAGATGCTCCAAAATGGCCATGTTCTGCCGGGTAAAATCCGGAAATCCATCAATATAGAAAACATGGGTCTGGGCATAGTCACATTCATGGAGTTCTTCCAGCAGCCAGGTCATCCTGTCTCTGGGATCCCGCTTGCCCTGGGCGCAAAGGCCATCGTAGCTCTCCATAAGAAGGGCCAGCTCCTCCAGCTTCTGGGCAAAGGCACCTTCACTGCTTTGTGAGGCGGCCTTCAAATCCTCCGGAAGGATGCAGCAGCGCTTGAATTCGTCCACAGCGTCTACCAATTCTTTGAGAAATTCCGGTTTGCTTTCCAGTGCGGCATAGGCTTTCAGCTGGCCGGACAGATGCCTGGCGGCAGCGGCCATGGCAACAACCCGCCCGCCGTTATCCAGACATTCCTGGGGAGCAGTGCCCAGCTGATCCAGGACACTGCGGCTCAGCCGGGTGAAGGAGAGAACCTCTGCGTAGCGGCTGGCGGTATCTCCGGCATAGGCGCACAGCGCCCGCTCGGCTTCGTGGCTGATCAGTTCCGGCACCATCAACACACGCCCACCCTGGCGGGCATGTACATCCTGGGCAATTTGTGTCAGCACCTGATGGCGCAGAAGCGTCCAGTCCTTTCCCAATAATAAGCGAAGCATTGTCATCCGTCCTTTCGGTGCGGTGTTTTCCCGCATCTTTTTGACATTCCGTTTCTAAAAATATATCACAGTTTTGGAAAAAGGGAAAGAGCTTGTTTTGGATGGGAGGCCTTGGGCAGGGGAAGCGCCGGAGAGACTTATGACGTAGTGACCAAAAATTTCACCGGAAATCCCGGGTAAAATTTCCATAGGCGGCATATTGCGTTTCTACAGGAAATCCGATATAATAAGCCCGATAAATTTGACAGAAAGAGGCGGCTATTTTTATGGTGTACATGGCATTTGATAATGATAAATACCTGCAGATGCAGTCCAGCCATATTCGGGAGAGAATTGCCCAGTTCGGCGGTAAGCTGTATCTGGAATTTGGCGGCAAGCTTTATGATGACAACCATGCGTCCCGGGTGCTTCCCGGATTTCAGCCGGACAGCAAGCTGCGTATGCTGCTGCAACTGAAAGATCAGGTGGAAATGGTCATCGCCATTAACACTGCCGATATTGAAAAGAATAAGATCCGGGGAGATTTGGGCATCACCTACGATTTGGACGTGATTCGCCTGATCCAGATTTTCCGAAACTTCGGCCTGTATGTTTCCAGCGTGGTGCTTACCCGCTACCATGACAATATGGCAGCCAAGGCATTTCAGGCACGGCTGGAGGGAATGGGCATCCGGGTATACCATCACTATGGCATTGATGGGTATCCTTCCAATACGGCCTTCGTGGTCAGCCCGGAGGGCTTCGGAAAGAACGACTATATCGAAACCACCCGGGAACTGGTAGTCGTCACGGCTCCCGGCCCAGGAAGCGGAAAGCTGGCCACCTGCCTGAGCCAGCTGTATCACGAGCACGAGCGGGGCAATACGGCAGGGTATGCCAAGTTTGAGACATTCCCCATCTGGAATTTGCCCCTGAACCATCCCGTGAACCTGGCCTACGAGGCAGCAACCGCAGACCTGAACGATGTGAATATGATTGACCCCTTCCATCTGGAAGCCTACGGAAAGACCACAGTGAATTACAACCGGGATGTAGAGGCGTTCCCCGTCCTTGTGGCGATCTTTGAAAAAATTCTGGGATACTGCCCCTATAAGTCCCCCACGGATATGGGTGTAAACATGGTTGGCAACTGCATCATTGATGACGATGCTGCCTGTTTTGCCTCCCGCCAGGAGATCATCCGCCGGTACTACATCGCTCTGTGCGACCAGAAGCGTGGTAAGGTTGCGGATGAAACGGTATTCAAGCTGGAGCTGCTGATGAAGAAGGCAGGGGTGAAGCCGGAGGAACGGCTTGTGGTTGCCCCCGCGCTGGAGCGTGCCAAAGCAACGGGGGCGCCCGCCGCTTCCATCGAGCTGCCGGATGGGCGGATCATCACTGGAAAGACCAGCGATTTGCTGGGTGCCTCTTCGGCACTGCTGCTGAATGCCCTGAAAGCGCTGGCCGGTATTCCGTCGGATCTGCATCTGATCGCTCCGGCGGTGCTGGATCCAATCCAGCATTTGAAGGTGGGGCATCTGGGCAACCGGAACCCCCGGCTGCATACAGACGAGACGCTGATTGCCCTGTCCATCAGCGCTGCCACCAACCCCACGGCGGAGTATGCCATGGAGCAGCTGGATAAGCTGCGGGGTTGTGAAGTACACTCAACGGTGCTGTTGTCCAGTGTGGACACCAACATGTTCCGTCGCCTGGGTGTCAATCTGACCTGCGAGCCGAAGTACGAATAATTGGGAAGCCGCCCGGAAACAGGGCGGCTTCTCTTGTGAAAAGAATAATAACAACCAATAGGAGTGAATCTATGAAATATATCTGTCAAGTTACGATCGTTCTGGGCTTTACCCTGCTGGGGGAGCTTGCGCACCTGCTGCTGCCGCTGCCAATTCCGGCGGCAATTTATGGCCTGGTGCTCCTGTTTCTGGCGCTGCTGCTGGGGATTGTGAAGCTGCATCAGGTGGATGGCGTGAGCCGATTCCTCATTGGCGGTATGAGCGTACTGTTTGTCTCTCCCGGTGTGGGCATTGCCCAGGTGTGGCACCAGATTTCCTCCAGCGCTGTGGGTATTTTCCTGGTGGCGTTGGTTTCTACCGTTGTGGTTTTCCTGGTATCCGGACTGGTTACCCAGGCAATACTGAAAAAGGAGGAAAAGCGCAATGGGTGAGGTGTTCCGGCAGACAAGCTGCTTTGCCATCGTACTTACCCTGGCTGCCTACCAGCTGGGGCTGTGGGTGCAGAAGAAGGGGAAGCATCCCCTGTGTAACCCCCTGCTGATCTCCATTTTTGTGGTGCTTGGTGTGCTGCTGGCTCTGGACATCCCGGTGGAGGAGTACACCAGAGAGTGTGAGCGCTTTTCGTGGCTGCTTACTCCGGCAACCGTTTGCATGGCGGTGCCGCTGTATCAGCAGGTGAAGGTGCTGAAAAAGAGCCTGCCTGCCATTGTGCTGGGGGTTGTGGCGGGGGTCGCCGCCAGCCTGTGCTGCATTACCCTGATGTGCCGCATGCTGGGTCTGAGCAGCGTGATGCATATGTCTTTGCTGCCCAAGAGCATCACCGCTGCAATGGGGTTGGCCGTCTGCCAGCAGCTGGGAGGCATCCAGGCGGTGACCACCGCAGCCATAACCATCACGGGCATATCCGCCTGTGTGCTGGGAAACAGCCTGTGCAAGCTTTTTCGCCTCCGGAACCCAATTGCCAAGGGTGTTGCCTTCGGCACGGCTTCCCATGTGCTGGGAAGCAACCATATTACCCAGGAATCGGAACTTTCCGGTGCGGTGGGCAGCCTTTCTCTGGTGGTGGCCGGAATCCTGACTGCCCTGGTATGTCCCGGTTGGTTTTCGATATTTGGATAAGAAAATGCTTGCATTTTGAAAACAATGTGCTATATTGGAAAAAAACCAAAAAGGAGAGGATTCTCTTATGCGTAAAAGCGGTATTCTTATGCACATTACATCTTTACCCGGCCCCTACGGTGTAGGCACTATGGGCAAGAGTGCGTATGCTTTTCTGGAGTTTCTCCATAAGTCGGGTCAGCAGTCCTGGCAGCTTCTGCCTCTGGGGCCTACCGGCTACGGAGATTCTCCCTACCAGTCCTGCTCTGCCTATGCGGGTAACCCTTACCTCATCGATTTGGATACCCTGGTGCGTCAGCATCTTCTGAAGAAGGAAGAGCTTCTGGCGGTAGACTGGGGCGATGACGAGACGCATGTGGACTTTGGCAAGCTCTACTGTGGGCGTACCCCCATTTTGAAGCTGGCATTCAGCCGCTTCCGCAATGAACGGGCGCTGAACGCATTCCGCAAGCGCAATGCCTGGGTGGAGGACTACGCACTGTATATGGCAGTGAAGGAACAGCACGAGTTTGCCCCCTGGTTCCAGTGGGAGGACGGCCTGAAATTCCGGGATCCCCAGGCGCTGGAGGCAGCCCGGCAGGATTTGGCAGAGAGCATCCGCTTCTACTGCTTTGTCCAGTTCCAGTTCTACAAGCAGTGGGATGCCCTGAAAAAGAAGGCAGGGGAATATGGAATTGAGCTGATTGGTGATGTGCCGATTTACGTGCCCTACGATTCCGTGGAAGTCTGGAAGAATCCGGAACTGTTCCAGCTGGATGAGAATCTGCAGCCTACCGCTGTGGCCGGATGTCCGCCTGATGCCTTCTCTGCCGATGGCCAGCTGTGGGGCAATCCTCTGTACCGCTGGGACGTTATGGAGCAGACCGGCTTCGAATGGTGGATCCAGCGCCTCAGCGCGGCGGGAAAGCTGTTTGATGTAGTGCGTCTGGATCATTTCCGGGGCTTTGAAGCCTACTGGGCAGTGCCCTATGGCCACGACACAGCAAGATATGGCCAGTGGATCCCCGGCCCGGGTATGGCCTTTGTAAATGCGCTGAAAGAGAAGCTGCCTCATCTGGACTTCATTGCGGAGGATCTGGGCTTCCTGACAGAGGGTGTGCTGGCACTGCGGGATGGTTCCGGTTATCCCGGCATGAAGATATTGGAGTTTGCCTTTGATTCCAAGGAGCCGTCTGAATACCGTCCGCATACATACCCTGCCAACTCCGTATGTTACACCGGAACCCATGACAATATGACCATGCGTCAGTGGTTCGAGGCGGCGTCGGAGGAGGCTGTGAAGGTGGCCTGCGACTATATGACCCTTTCCAAGAAGGAGGGGTACGTTTGGGGCACCATCCGCACGGCGATGAGTAGCGTATCGGAACGTGCCATTGTGCAGATGCAGGATTATCTGAACCTGGGAGAGGAAAGCCGCATGAACTGTCCGGGTACTGCTTCCGGCAACTGGACATGGCGTGCGAAGAAGGGGTATCTCACAAGAGCCCTGGCAGAAAGACTTCTGGAACTGACCCAGCGCTACGACCGGGCACCCAAGGCCTAAAAAATCATACAGCCGGGAGTGTGGCGCTTTGCAACACCTCCCGGCTGTATTTATGGAAAAAAGATGGAATATGACAAGATTGAATGGGCTTTGACTCGTATTTGTAAAGAAAAAGTTATATTATTATGCAAAATTTTTTAAAAGAAAAAATCTGGTGTGAAAGGGATTTTTTTGCTTTTTTAAAAAGAATCAAAAAGAAAATGTAAAACATGCACAAAAATGAATGCTCAATTTTGACTATTCTGCTCATGGACAATCAAAAGGGAAAGAGGTAAAATGAGCCCAAACTTTGGTAAAAATCCAAGTTAAATATGCAAAGGAAAAAGAAAAGGCGCGCCTTTTCTTTTCATGCCGCCGGGCGGCATGATTGGTTCTGGCTCTTACAGCAATATGCTGTGATTGCATATATATTTTTAGGAGGAAAACAAAATGAAGAAGATCATTGCCCTGCTGCTGGCTATGGTAATGGTTCTGGGTCTGGCTGCCTGCGGCAGTTCCACCACCGAGACCACTGCTACTACCGCAGCCCCCGCTACGGAAGGCGCAACTGAAGCACCTGCCGAAACCGCTGCCGAAGCTACTGCTACCGGTTCCGTTTACTACCTGAACTTCAAGCCTGAGTTCAACGATGCTCTGCAGGAGCTGGCTGCTACCTACACTGCAAACACCGGCGTAGAAGTCAAGGTCGTTACCGCTGCTTCCGGCACCTATTCCGACACTCTGACTGCCGAGATGGCCAAGAGCGAAGCTCCTACCATTTTCAATATCGGCAACATGTCCGGCCTGAACGACTGGGATGAGTATGCTCTGGATCTGACCGGCACTGCCATCGCCAACGAGCTGAACACCGATTCCTTTAACCTGTACAACGCCAATGGCGAGCTGAAGGCTATCCCCAACTGCTACGAGTCCTTCGGTATCATTGTGAACACCAAGCTGCTGGAGCAGGCTGGCCACTCTGTGGACGAAATCAAGGATTTCGAGTCCCTGAAGGTTGTTGCCGACGACATCCATGCCCGCGCTGCTGAGCTGGGCTTCGATGCCTTCTCCTCCGCCGGTCTGGATGGTTCCTCCTCCTGGCGTTTCTCCGGCCACCTGGCCAACATGCCCCTGTACTACGAGTTCCGTGATGACAATGTTACCGAGCAGCCTGCTACTCTGACCGGTGCTTACATGGACAACTTCCGTAGCATCTGGGATCTGTACATCACCGATTCCGCTGCAAACGCTTCCAACCTGAGCACCTCCACCGGTGACGAGTCCAAGGCTGAGTTTGCTGAGCGCAAGGCTGCCTTCTATCAGAATGGTACCTGGGAGTACGCTGGTCTGATAGAAGCCGGTATGACCGACGACGAGCTGGCTATGATCCCCATCTACTGCGGTGTTGAAGGCGAAGAGAACGCTGCTCTGTGCTCCGGCACTGAGAACTGCTGGGCTATCAATGCCAAGGCTTCCGAGGAAGACATTCAGGCTTCCATCGACTTCCTGGTATGGCTGGTAACCGATCCCGATGCTTCCGCTATTTATGTTGAGCAGCTGGGCGCTGTTCCCTTCAAGAACTGCCCCGCTTCCTCCAACAAGTTCATCGTGGACGGCAACGAGCTGCTGGGCGAAGGCAAGTACGCTGTGACTTGGGCCTTCAACTACACTCCTAACGTGGATTCCTTCCGCGCTACTCTGGTTACCGCTCTGGCTGCTTACTCCGCAGCTCCCTCCGATGCTACTTGGGCTGACGTCGTCTCCGCTTTTGTTGACGGCTGGGCTATCGAGTACAACGTGGTCAATGGCTAATACCTAATACCGCAATGCCCAAAGGGGCGGGCTGTGCCCGCCCCTTTTCTCTTAGTCCATTGCGAGCAAGGCAAAAGCTCTGCGCAGCGGCGCTTTTGCCTTGCTCGGGATGGCAGGCTTCTATCTGAATTGAAAGAGAGGGAACCATTTTGAAGAAGAAAAAGGTTGCATCCAATAGCTCCCTGATCCGCAGATCCAACCAGAAGTGGGGTGTCGTCTTCCTGGCGCCTACTTTCCTGGCCTTTATCATCGGCTTTATCTGGCCCTTCCTGCAGGGTATTTATCTGTCTTTCTGCAAGTTCAATACGCCCCGGGATGCCAGCTGGGTAGGCTTGAAAAACTATGCCAAGGCATTGAGTGACCCCGGATTCCTCAATGCGTTCTGGAATACTGCCGGATTTGCGGTGGTGTCCATTGTGCTGATTAACGTGCTGGCGTTTGCCATTGCCTATGCACTGACTCAGAAAATGCGTGGCTCCAACCTGTTCCGCACTGTGTTTTTCATGCCGAACCTGATTGGCGGTGTTGTGCTGGGCTACATCTGGAGCATGATTTTTGACGGCATTCTGAAAAACTACGGCACGTATCTGACCTCCAATGGCACTTATGGTTTCTGGGGTCTGGTCATTCTGGTGGCCTGGCAGCAGATTGGCTATATGATGATCATTTATATCGCAGGTCTGCAGGCCGTTTCCGAGGATATGCTGGAGGCTGCCCGTATTGACGGTGCCAACGGCAGACAGACCCTGTTCCAGGTTGTCATTCCCAACGTTATGCCCTCCATCACCACCTGCACCTTCCTGACACTTACCAATTCCTTCAAGCTGTTCGACCAGAACCTGGCTCTGACCGGCGGCCTTCCCAGTGTGATCCAGAACGGTGCCAAGGTCAATATTACGGAGCTGCTGGCACTGAATATCTATTCCACTTACAACATCAATAAGAATTACCACGGTGTGGCACAGGCAAAGGCAGTCATCTTCTTTATCCTGGTTGCCGTTCTGGCACTTGCCCAGCAGGCTGCCACCAGAAGCAAGGAGGTTGAGCAGTAATGAAAAACAATAAATACTCTACCGCCAGTAAGGTTCTGACTGTGTTCTTTACAGTGCTGTGTCTGGTGTGGATTACACCTATTTTTGAGGTGCTGATCAACTCCTTCAAGTCTAATAACTACGTAAACCTGGAGCCCTTTGCGCTGCCCAATGGGGAATCCTTCGTTGGCTGGGCAAACTATATCAAGGGTGTTACTTTTGGCAACTATCCCTTCTTTAAGGCACTGGGCTACAGCTTCTTTATCACCATCGCTTCTGTGGCACTGATCCTGCTGTTCTGCTCCATGACCGCCTGGTATATTGCCCGGGTCAAGAGCCTGGCTTCTCAGATTTTCTACTATCTGTGCCTGTTCTCCATGATCGTGCCTTTCCAGATGGTTATGTTTACCCTGACCTTCACCGCTGACCAGCTGAAGCTGAATACCCCCTGGACAATTCCCATTGTTTACCTGGGCTTTGGTGCAGGTCTGGCAATTTTCATGTTTGTTGGTTTCGTGAAGGGTCTGCCTCTGGAAATCGAGGAAGCTGCTGCCATCGACGGCTGCGGTGCCCTGCGGACTTTCTTCATGGTGGTTCTTCCCATGCTCAAGCCGACCATGATCAGTGTCGGCATTCTGGAACTGATGTGGGTATGGAACGACTACCTGCTGCCGTATCTGGTGCTGGATCGCACCAAGTATATGACCATTCCCATTCTGGTTCAGTACCTGAAGGGAAGCTACGGTACGGTTGACCTGGGTGCTACGATGGCCGTCATCATGCTCAGCATTCTGCCGATCATCATTGTCTACCTGTTCTGCCAGAAGTACATCATCAAAGGCGTCGCCGCCGGTGCCGTCAAAGGTTAAATTTCCCCGCCAGCCGTCCACTCCCGGACGGCTGGTTTTCTCTGCCCGTATCCCACCGCAGACCGGAATGCCTGGAAAGAAGACCCGAGTGGAATGCACAAAAGGGCATAAAGTGGGGCAGTCTTTTATGAGGTTTTATAGCTGGCAGCCGTATTTTTTCTGACTGTGGGTTAAGGCTCCACATCCCGGAAAGCAGCTTTGCGGAACAGAAACGTGATGCACCATAATCCCGCCAGGCCAACTACCGTGTAGACAATGCGGCTGAGCAGTGCACCGGGGCCGCCAAAGAGCCAGGCAACCAGGTCGAACCGGAACAATCCAACCAGCCCCCAGTTGATGCATCCGATGATGGAAAGAATCAGCGCAACCATATCCATAAATGGGTTCCTCCTGTCTGTAGAAAAATACAGCACCAGTATGCCCGAATTTCTCCAAACTATCCCCGGGGATGGATTGCTTTTTCAGGCGGATTCCGCTATAATAACAAAAAAGCAAGAAGGAGATTCTATATGACCACTCTTTACGAAGGCGCATTTGCCAAAATCAATCTGACACTGGATGTGTTGGGAAAGCGGGAGGACGGCTACCACGACATCCGCAGTGTGATGCAGACCATCTCCATCCGGGATGATGTGGAGATCGATGTAGGAACGGGAAAGCCCTGGACGCTGGAATGCAGCAATGCCGAATTGCCCCAGGGAGAGGAGAATCTGGCATGGAAGGCGGCTAAGCTTTACTGCGATACCATGCATGTAGATCCGCAGGGGTTGGCCATCCGGATCACAAAGCGCATCCCCTCCGGTGCGGGGCTGGGCGGCGGCAGCGCGGATGCGGCGGCTGTGCTGCGGGCGCTGAACCGGCACTTTGGTGCGCCTCTGTCCGTGTACGCACTGGCGGAACTGGGTGCCCAGGTGGGAAGCGATGTGCCTTTCTGTGTGGTGTGTGGTACTGCCATGGTAGAAGGACGGGGGGAGAAGCTGCGCAAGCTGCCGGATATGCCGGAGTGCATTTTCGTTGTATGCAAGCCGGATTTCTCTGTTTCCACGCCGGAACTGTATAAGAAAATCGACACCGTGGCCATTGCCCACCATCCGGATCATCAGGCAATGGAATCTGCGCTGCTGGCGGGTGACCTGGAAAAGATTGCGGAAAATGTATACAACGTGTTTGACCCCGTTGTGACCCAGGATCATATGGAGCTGAACTATATCAAGTCCATTTGCAATACCTATGCCGCTATGTGCCAGCAGATGACCGGTTCCGGAAGTGCCGTGTTTGCGATGATGCCGGACTTTGAATGTGCGGCTGTGCTGTGCAACATGCTCAAGGACAATTATCCCCAGATTTTTATCGCCCAGCGTGTATAATTTTTGAAAATTCCGCCCAGACTTGGCATATTCCAGTCTGGGCGGTGTTTTTATGAAAAAATGTATCTCTTTTCTGCTGTTTTGCCTGCTGACCCTGGGGTGTTTCTATGCTGGAACGGTTCTGGCGGACCGCAGCGCCCTTTCCAGGCAGTGGATTCGTATCCATGTGGTGGCCAATTCAGACAGCGAGCAGGATCAGGCAATGAAATTGCAGGTGCGCAATGCCGTATTGGAAACGTTGGAGCAGCTGACACAGAGCAGTACCCGGCAGGGAATGGAACTTCTGGAGGAAGTACTTCCGGAGTTATGCCGGACGGCCGATGCCGTGTTGTCTTCTATGGGAAGCAAGGATACCGTTCGGGCAGAGCTGGGAGAAATGTGCTTTCCCCAGAGGCAGGGGGATGGCTACAGTCTGCCTGCGGGAGTATACCAAACGCTGCGTCTGACCATTGGTCAGGGGCAGGGGCATAACTGGTGGGGGGTGCTTTTTCCACAGTTCGGAAGCCAGGAGGTAGCTGCATCCCTTACCGGCAGCCTGACAAACCAGTCATGCCCACGGTTTTACATTCTGGAAAAGCTGGGCGAGCTGGAAACCAGGCTGCACCGGTGGAGGCAGGGACAGGATAAGAATTAGGCAAATGTATAGCTTTCCAGTATCCTGGGTATGCTGAAGGCAAACGGAAAGGAGCGGGGAGAATGGCGGAAAACAAGCGGGGACGCAGCAGCTTTGTGCTGCAGCGTGCGCCGGTGATTACGGCCTGGGCCAGTGTGGCAGGAAAAAAAGAAAGCGAAGGCCCCCTGGGGCACACCTTTGATAAAACCAGCCAGGATACCTATTTCGGACAGAAAAGCTGGGAGCTGGCGGAAAAAGCCATGCAGGAAAGCGCCCTGCGGCTGCTGCTGGAAAAGGGGAAGATTCAGCGTCAGGAGCTGGATCTGGTTCTGTCGGGAGATTTGCTGAACCAGTGCATGGGTTCCGCATTTACCATGCGCAATACCCTTACGCCCCATCTGGGGCTGTACGGTGCCTGCTCGACCATGGCAGAGGGATTGCTGCTGGCAAGTCTGGTGATCTCTGCCGGGGCGGCAGACCGGGTGGCGGCTATGACTTCCAGCCATTTTGCCGCCAGTGAACGGCAGTACCGGTTCCCTCTGGGCTATGGTGGCCAGCGTACGCCCACTGCCCAGTGGACGGTTACCGGATCCGGGGCAGCTTTGGTATGCAGCCAGGGACACGGCCCAAGAATTACGGCCTGTACCATCGGGGCGGTGACGGATTTGGGGGTTACGGATGCCAATCACATGGGAGCGGCGATGGCTCCTGCAGCGCTGCATACGATCCAAACCCATATGGAGGACCTGCACACCCGGCCGGAGGACTACGACTTGATCGTTACCGGAGATTTGGGGCACTATGGCAAGGAGCTGCTGCTGGAGCTTGCCCGGCGGGAGGGGCTGAGTCTGGGCGGGCGGCTGGAGGATTGCGGCTGCCTGGTGTTCGACAACCAGCGTCAGGATGTCCATGCCGGAGGTTCCGGCTGTGGATGCAGCGCCATTACCCTGTGTGGGCATCTTCTGGGAAAACTGGCCGGGAGAAAATGGAAGCGAATTCTGTTTTGCGGAACCGGAGCGCTGCTGTCTCCAACCTCTACCCAGCAGGGGCTGCCCATTCCCGGGGTGTGCCATGGGGTGGTTATCGAAGGGGGAAGCTGAATGGAATATATAAAAGCCTTTGCCATTGGGGGCGGGCTGTGCGTGATTGGCCAGCTGCTGATAGACAAAACCGGTCTGACTCCGGCGAGAATCCTGGTCAGCTATGTCGTTGCGGGGGTATTTCTGGGGGCAGTAGGGCTGTACCAGCCCTTTGCGGAGTTTGCTGGTGCCGGCGCAACGGTGCCACTGACCGGATTTGGCAATTTGTTGGCCAAGGGTGTAAAAGAAGGGGTGGAGAAGGATGGTTTCCTGGGCATCTTTACCGGGGGCTTGAAATCCACCGCCGGTGGCATCACTGTGGCGGTGACAGCGGGGCTTTTGATGAGCCTGCTGTTCCGTCCCAGGGATAAATCCTGAAGATCGGGGCATACTGTAGCTGCGGGAAACCGCAAATTATGCAGGAGGTACACGGCCATGAAAACCGAACAGAACCGAAACCAGAATCAGAACCAGAATAAAAATCAGAACCAGAATCAGAACCAAAACCAGAGATAAAGCCTTGCCCCCGGAGGAAAAATCCTTCCGGGGGCAAGACTTTTAGGAAAGGGGAAATGAAGAAGCGTGTCAAAAGTTATTCCAGCGTGTCCGCCAGCTCATCCAGAATGCCCAGATCCCAGGCCAGACGGGAAAGCACATACTTGTCCCGGATGTCCTTGGTGGCTTTGAAAGTCAGCTGCGCACAGGATTTGTCCACACCGATTGTGGATAAGTCCGTGGAGATGCCGATGGTGTCCAGAATATCGGCCAGCTTCTCAACGCTGGGCAGCTCTTCTCGGAGAATTTGCAAAATGGTATCCCAGTTGTCCGCAATTTTCTGGAACCGTGGGGCGTGGGTGGATTTGTCATATTTATGCTCGGTTGCCTCTTTGGCAATCATGGTCTCGCCACTGTTGCCAAGGAATGCCCGCAGGGTATCTGCCCATTTTTCATAGGAGAAGGCGTTTACATAGGCTTGTGCTTTTTCCTTGTCCGGGGTGATGGCCTGGATCTTCTGATACAGCTGGACGGCTTTCATGGTGCCCATTGCGCACTGGATGCCGTGCAGATCCACCTGGGTGCCGAATTCCAGACCACGCATATCCCATACATGGCTGAAATAGTGTTCCACACCGGAGGCGGGACGGGAGACACCTGCATAAGCCATGGCAACGCCACCGATGACAAGACCCTCGAATACAGCCTGTACGGCGGCATCCTCCCGGCGAAGGAGCCCCTGGGCATTGTCCACGCATTTTTTCAGAGCATCCCGAATCAGCTGGGCGACCCGCTCGCAATAGTATTCACCGGTGATCAGGTGAGCAATGCGCCACTCGGCAATGGATACATACTTGGCCAGCATATCGCCCAGGCCGGATTTCAGCATATGCTCCGGAGCATTTTTCAAAATATCCACATCGCCCAGGATTATATCGGCGCAGCGGCTGTTCAGAGATACCTTCAGCCCGTCCATGGACATGGAGGAGGTGGCGGAAGCATAACCGTCCATAGAGGGGGCGGTGCCTACGATGATGTATTTCCGACCGGAGACATTGCTCAGGATCTTGCCGATGTCGTTGATTACGCCGGAGCCGATGCCGATGATCAGATCGCAGCTGGTATCAAAGTGCATAAAGGCAGAGCCTACGGCCTTCTCATCCGGCTCCAGGCTGGTGCAGGGATAGACATAGCCGGAGTAGGCAATGCCGCTGCGTTCCAGAAGCGCTTCCACCGCCTGCCCGGCAGCGGCATGGGTATTCACATCGGACAGAAGGAAGGGCTTGCTGCCACCAAGATGGCGGATGCACTCCGGAAGACGCTGCAATACGCCGTTTCCAACCACCACTTCCTCAATGGCCACATCATGCTCCCGTCCGCAGGTGCAGTGGGGAGTGCCTAAGTAGTTTTTCATAAAAAGACCTCCTGATTGGTTGATTTTTTCGCTCACTCATGGTATCATCATAGAAAAACGCTCAAAAATTGTCAATATCACCGGCGTATTCCGAAGGAAACGAACAGCTTTTGAAGGAAAACCTGATTCTTTTGAACGAATTTTGAAGGGAATGCCTATGCCTTTTTATGAACGGGAAGAAAAAATCCTGAACCTGCTGCTGGAAAAGCAAACCGTTACCGTTCAGGAACTGTCCAAAACACTCTATGTCAGTATTCCCACCCTCCGGCGGGATTTGATCAAGCTGGAACAAATGGGGAAAATCGTCCGCACCCATGGGGGTGCCCAGCTGATCCAGAAGGCAGCGGATGAGCAGATTCCCTTCTTTCTGCGGGAGCAGGAGCAGAACAGCGCCAAAGAGATCATTGCCAGGCGGGCAGTGGAATTCATCCGGGACGGAGATATTATCATGCTCGATGGCAGCACCAGCGCCTATACCATCATCCCCCACCTGACCAGATTCCAGAATCTGATCGTCATCACCAGTTCCGCCAAGTCCTCTTTCCTGCTGGGGCGTATGGGCATTCACAATATCTGTACCGGCGGACGAATGATTACCCGCTCCCTGAGTTACGTAGGGGAGGAAGCGGAAAGCGCCGTGCGCCGATACAATGCGGATGTGGTCTTCTTTTCCTGCCGGGGCATATCCATGGACGGCCGGCTGACAGATAATTCCATCGAAGAAAACAGCCTGCGCAAAACCATGCTGCAATACAGCAAAAAGCGAATATTCCTCTGCGACAGCAGCAAGCTGGATCAAATCTACCTGAATAACCTCATTCACCTGTCCCAGGTGGACAAAATCCTCTGTGAAAAAAAGCTGCCCAAAGGGCTACTGGAGATGACAAGAAAATAAAAAATTACAGCCTGGGGGCACCTCAAAAAGGGGTGCCCCTGCTTTACCCAAACATGGACATAGAATCTGTTTTACATGCATTCCACAGTTGTATACATATCAGGGAGAGAAAGTTATGGGGCTGAGTAAAGTGTCTTGACTCTTGGAACTTTCCACAGTAAAGTAAAAGGAAGGAGTGGTGTATATCGATGGAAAAGACAGTCAAAAATTTATGTCGTTTGAAAAAGTGCTGCCTTCTGCCCAGGGAATGGGGATTTGGGGGGAGCGGGCGTATATTCTGTATGATACCGGAATGTGCGGTGTTTACGATCTTCGGAGCAGAAATCCCAAGCCGGTGGCGAGCTTCCCGTTGGGGTCTTACAATGCGGGTACGCCTTCAAAGGAATACCTGAATCATGCGAATTCCTGCATGTTCGGCAAAACGCATTACGAAGGCAATCCTATTCCGCTGCTGTATGTGACCATTGGAACTGGTATTGGTTATGACGAGGATGGGTACTATTACCGCTGTGCGGCAGAAGATATTCGGGAGACGAGTGACGGAAGCTTCACAGCCAGAACCATCCAGACAATTTCTCTGCGTCCAGAGGGAAGGCTGAAAGAGGGGGTTCAGGCACCCTGCTGGGGATGCCCGGCCTGGATGGTGGATACCCAGCGGAAAGAGCTGTATGTATTTTCCGCAAAATACCGTACTACCCGGGGAAATGTGCCGGAGGGAGAGGAAAACCAGTATATCATCACAACATTTCCGCTTCCGGAGTTGTCTGCCGGGAGCAAGATCACATTGACCTTTGATGATATTTTGGATCAGTTCGCGGTCAATTCGGATATTCTCTTTACCCAGGGGGGAACGATTATTGGGCGGCATCTTTACTATACCTATGGCTGCCCCCGGTTGGGTTACCCCATTGCGCTGGCGGTATTTGATTTGGAGAAAAAAGAACTCTGTGCCCATGCCGACCATATGGATGCTGCCTTTTCCAATGAAGAAATTGAGTGCTGCGCGGCTTATAATGGGAAACTGCTGTGCAATACCTGCGATGGATCGATCTTCACAGTAGGTACCGGGAAGCTTCCTTTGGGACAGTGAAACAGGAAACAGAGGCGGCAATATGCACAAATCATGGAAGTGAAATTTATAGCAATTGGAGAAATAAGGAAAGGTTCTTGACTTTTAGAACGTTCCAGTGTATCCTATGAACAGAGCTTGAAGAAAAGGACGGGTTCTTTGTGACGACAATCCTGGATGTTGCGAAATATGCCGGTGTTTCGAAAAGTACGGTATCACTGGTAATCAATAACAGCCCTTTGGTCAAAATGGAGACCAAGCAGCGTGTGGAAGAAGCCATTGAGCAGCTGGGCTATGTTTGCAACAATAACGCCCGTGGACTTCGCAAGCGGGAAACAAAATGCCTGGGAATTATCGTTGCCATCGAGAGCAAAACCGAGCAAACCTATGAGTACAACTATGAAACCGGTCTTTTCTCCTACAACATCACCAACGGCATACCCGCGGGGCTGGTGGATACGGATTATGGCCTGCTGACCGAGCGCTACTGCGCCGCGGAGGCCGGGGGAGAGCTTCCTTCCATTGTGAAAAACAGCCGGGTGGATGGCCTGTTCCTGGTGGGCGGTCTGTTCGACGATGCGTTTATTGACGAACTGATCCGGCGGGGGATTCCCACGGTTGCCGTGGGCAAGTATTACAGCAAAATCGATTGTGTCTACCCGGATGTGGAAAAAGGAACCTGGGACGAAGTGGGATGCCTGCTGGCCAACGGTCACAGGAACATTGCGTATATCAATTGCCCCCGTGCCTATACCTCCAGCCAGGCTCGGTTGGCGGGATTCCGGAAGGCGTGTGAGGCCAGCCGGGAGCCGGTGGGTGAGACCTGGATAACCTATTGCAAGCAAAATACCGGCGAGGGCGGCTACGAAGCCATCAAGGCTTTGTGGAATTCAGGTGCCAGGCCGGATGCCATTGCCACGGCCAACGAACCGATCGCCCTGGGCGTTATGCGGTTTCTTTACGAGCAGCATATCCGGATTCCGGAGGATATTTCCATTGCCTCTTATGAGGATTCCGTCCTGGGCGGCTATGCCACACCGGCATTGACCACGGTGAATATCCATAAGGAGCACATGGGCTGCGTTGCTGCCGGTATGCTTCTGCGCAGACTGGAGGATCCAAACAGGGAAGTGGAATCCCTTCTGGTGGAACCGGAGCTGGTTGTCCGCTCCAGTGTGACGAAAAGTAAAAATCTTCGCTGATGCGGGGATTTTTTCTAAAACTTAATTTGGAACGTTCTAAAGAATACACAAAAACGGAAAGCTAGAGGTGTATTTATCATAAAATTTGGAACGTTCCAATATAAAGGAGTTGTTGCTTATGCAGTATTGTTCCAATATTGCGCAAACGGAAAAAGTAGATGTTTTGGTAATTGGCGGAGGTCCTGCGGGCGTGTGCGCTGCGGTATCCGCTGCTCGTTGCGGAGCGGATACGCTGCTGGTGGAGCGCTTTGGTGTGTTGGGTGGAATGCTCACTGCAGGACGTGTAGATCCAATATTGGGTGCGGTGTCCCAGGGAACCATGTATGATGAAATCGTTCGCCTGCTGGCACAGAATCATCCGGGCAGCAAGCCCCATGTTACCCGGAACGGGCAGGAAGTTCAGGTGGATCCGGAGGAAGCCAAAACAATCTTGATGAACCTTGTACACGACAGCGGTGCCAGATGCTATTTGCAGACCACGGTGATCGATGTCCTCAAAGAGGGAAATCGGGTAACAGGTGCCATCCTGACGACCCCCACGGGACTGATGGCGGTGTATGCCGGGTGCGTCATCGATGCCACCGGAGATGGTTACGCAGCGATGAAAGCCGGGGCACAGTACAAAATCGGCAGGGAGAGCGATGGCCATTGTCAGCCGACCACCATTGAGTTTGTGGTGGATCAGGTGGATGAAAGCCGTGGCATTACCTGCTGGGGCGGAACAGACCCGGTTACTTTGCCCAGCGGGCAGAAGTATTCCGAGTTCTGCAAGGAAGCCAATGCCCGGGGGGAGCTTCCGGAGAATGTTTCCATTGTCCGGCTGCACAGAACCCATTATTCCGGAGAGCGTAGTGTCAACGCAACCCAGGCGAACGGCCGGGATGTGCTGTCACTGAAGGGAATTTCTGAAGCGATGCACGACCTGCGGAATCAGGTAGACACGGTGGTGGCATTCCTGCGGAAATACGTGCCCGGTTTTGAAAACTGCCGGGTAAAGGCATCGGCAGATGCCCTGGGTGTCCGGGAGACCCGGAGGATCCTGGGAGAATATGTTTTGCAGGATACCGATGTGGAAACCGGTGCCCGGTTTGAAGATGTCCTTGTTCACAAGGCATGGTTCCTCATTGATATTCACAATCCCACAGGTGGTGGACAGGCAGAGAAGCACTCGCAGCCTGCGGTACCCTATGACATTCCTTACAGATGCTTCCTGCCTCTGGATGTGGAGAATTTGCTGGTTGCCGGCAGATGTATCTCCGGTACCCACAGAGCCCATGCGTCCTACCGGGTGATGTCGATTTGTATGGCTATGGGAGAAGCGGTAGGCGTTGCTGCTGCCCTCAGCGCCCAGCGGGGAGTAGCCCCCAGAGAAATTGCTCCGTCGGACATTCAGAACGTGCTGCTACAGCGGGGAATCGTTCTGTTTGACTGATTCACACAAAATCGTCGTATTGCCAGAAAATGGCTTACAAAATAAAAAACAGGAGGAATAAAAATGAAACGCGTTATTACCCTTATTCTCGCAGTGACTATGCTTTTGTCCCTGGCAGCTTGTGGTGCAGGCAGCTCCACAGAGACTGTTGCCGATCCTGCGGTCACAGAAAAAACCGAAGCACCCGCAGCGGTGGAGACAACTCAGGCTGCTGCCACCGGAGAACCGAAGCTTATCAATGATGACACTTCTCTGTCCGGCACTGTCCGCTTCTGGATTCCCTTCAAGGGCAACCAGGGCATGGACGATCTGATTGCGGAATTCAATGAGTCCTATCCCAACATTACTGTAGAGCTGACCCCCTACAGCAACAACAGCGATGGCAACATGGCAGTCAACACCTCCCTGATGGCCGGTGAGATCGACGTTCTGTGGAGCTTTGAGCTGCACAATACCTACAAGCGCTGGGAAAATGGCTTGTACATGGATTTGACCGATCGCCTGGCGGCTGACAACATCGACCTGGTGGAAAACTGGGGTACGGACGTTTATAAGTACGATGACCGGGTGTATACTCTGCCTGCCGGCGGCCGCAGCTTCTTTGTAGCCATCAACATGGACAAGTGGAAAGCTGCCGGTCTGGGCGAAATCCCCACCGAGTGGACCTGGGACGAGTATCTGGAGGCCTGCAAGGCCATGACCGAAGTGGACGATGCCGGTAACGTTTCTGTCTACGGTGGCTCCTCCTACCAGTCCATCAACACCGTTATGAACACCATGTATCAGGTATACGGCAAGAACGCCATGTATCATGATGACGGCACTTCCAGCTTTGACGATCCTGTAATCCATACCGCTCTGGCCCGGGAAATCCAGGCTGAAAACGTGGACAAGATCTGGTTCCCCCTGACCACCTACCGCAGCGACAACCTGCAGGCTCAGAATACCTTCCTGGGCGGCCAGACTGCTTCCACTCTGAACACCAACCTGGTTCGCTTCCTGCGGGATACCGAAACCTATCCCGTTGACTGGATCACCGCCTTCGCTCCTTATCCCACAGAGCAGGCGGGTCAGGACAACTATATGGAAGGTATTTCCATCTTCTCTCACATCGGCATTGCCGCCGGCTGCAACAAGGACAATCTGGAAGCAAGCTATGCCTTCCTGAAGTTTGCCGCTACCTATGGCGCCAAGTATCTGGCTCTGGCCGGACATATGCCCACCTGGAAGGGCACGGATGCCAGCGATATGGTCGCTCTGGTCTTTGGTTCTGAAGAAGATGCCGCCAAGCTGGTGGATGTGGAGTCTTACAAGAATGTGGTATGTAACTTCGCAGGCCTTTCCTACATCGACACCGAGCTGACTGCTTACAGCGAAGTAAACAGCCTGATGCAGGAATATGTTATGTATGCCCACAACGGAGAGATGACTGCGGAAGAAGCTCTTCAGGAGCTGCAGGAGCTTGCTGACCAGGCAATTTCCAACGGTTAATTTGCGTAATTCCGGATATGTGGCTTCCCTCCGGGGGAGCCACATATCAGAAAGCGAGCGAGTATATGAAAAATACAAAAATCAAGCGCAGATATAAGGATAATCTCACTGCGTATGCGTTTTTAACTCCTACACTCATTATATTTTTCACTCTGGTGCTGTTTCCCATTGTGTTCTCCGCGTTCCTGTCCTTTACCGAATGGAATTTCTTGTCCGGTTTGAAGGGAATCAAATGGGTTGGCCTCCAGAATTTTAAAAGACTGCTTGCAGACAAAACGTTTATGCATGCGGTGAAAAACACCTTTGTCTATACCATTGCAACAGTACCCGTTTCCATTTGCATCGCACTGATTCTGGCGTATATCTTAAACTCCAAAGTTTATGCAAAGTCCCTGCTGCGGCTTTGCTTCTTCGTTCCTTATATTTCCAGCGCGGTTGCGCTGGCTGCCGTTTTCAAGGTTATGTTCCGGGAAAATGGCCCTATCAACATGATTTTGCAGAATGTATTTATGATGGAGGAGCTGCCCCGGTGGTTTGCGGACTCCAGCTTGAATAAGATTCCTATTATTGTATTCTTGATTTGGACATCCATCGGTTATGAACTGGTTATCTATATGGCAGCCATTCAGAATATTTCCCCGTCTTTGCTGGAATCCGCGGAATTGGATGGCGCAGGCAGCTTCAAACAGTTTACAAAAATCACGGTTCCGCTGATTTCTCCTACGACATTCTATCTTGTGATTGTCAGATTGATTGAAACCTTCAAGCTGTTCACAGCCGTGAATATTATGACCTTCGGCACCCCGGCCAGAGCAAACACGACGATTGTTACCCGGGTTTATGAGGAAGCGTTCTATAACTATAAATTCGGATACGCCAGCGCCGAAGCATGGGTTCTGGTTGCCATTATTTTGCTGATTACCGTAGTTCAGTTCTGGGGTCAGAAAAAGTGGGTTCATTACTGAGAAAGGGAGGCAAATGGAATGAAGAAAAAACGTATAAGCAAAGCGCTGACAACGTTGCTTGTTGGCTGTGTTGCGTTCCTCTTTTTGCTCCCGCTGCTGTGGATGATCTCCGGATCGTTGAAAACGCCTATTTCCATCTTTGAGTATCCCATTAAATGGATACCTGAAAATCCCCAGTGGAAGAACTATGTGGAGGTATGGACCAGTGAGGCAATGCCTTTCTGGCGGCTGTACAGCAACTCCACGTTCATTGTGGTTGTAACCCTTGCAGGACAGCTCCTGTTTGCCTCGATGGCCGCTTATGCCTTTGCAAAGCTGGACTTCAGAGGGAAGGATTTCCTGTTCATGCTGCTGCTTGCCGCCATGATGATCCCCAATCAGGCAACCATTATCCCCCGCTTTATGGTTTTCAAAACCATTGGTCTGTACGATAATCTGTGGGCGATCATCTTGCCCAACTGGTTCAATGCCACAGCTATTTTTATGCTTCGGCAGACTTATATGGGGCTTCCCAACAGTCTGGTGGAAGCGGCGAAGATCGATGGTGCCAGCCATTTCCGGATATGGTCCCAGATCACTGCCCCGCTGACAAAATCTGCCATGGTATCGCTGGGTGTTTTGGGCTTCATCTCCTGCTGGAATGAATACATGTCCTCCCTGATTTTCCTGGTGGACAAGAAGCTGTACACCATTGCGCTGGGCATCCGGTTTTACTTTGCGGATGAAGCCCAGGAATTCAACATCACAATGGCGGCGGCCACCAGTGCGGTTGTGCCGATCCTGTTCATTTTCTTCTTCTGCCAGCGGTATTTTATTGAGGGCATTGCCACTTCCGGTATGAAGGAATGATGGCATTACCGGTGGCCGGTGAAAGAACGGAAAGCCACTTGACACAAGAACACGGATGTAAGAAAATGGGACTGCCGCAAGGTACTCGCGGCAGTCCTATATTGTCAGGAGGATCGTATGTTCCGGTATAATCCAGATAACAAAGTTATTCTTATTCTTACAAAATGCGCGGATATGCTCCTTGCCACGTTTTTCTGGCTGCTGCTGTGCGTCCCGGTTTTGACAGCCGGAGCGGCTACCTCCGCCTTGTATACCCTGGTGTGGCGGATATACGATGGGCAGGATGTTCGTGTTACCCGGGAGTTCTTTTCGGCGTTTCGAAAGAATTTTTGGGTGTCCACGGGTGCGTGGGTTTTGACCCTGGTGACAGGAATGATTCTGTGCGCCAATATGTATGCCTGCAGGCTTATGGATGGCAGCGCCGGGCTTTATGGCATTATGAAGGGCAGTACCGTGTGCTTTGCGCTGGTTTTTTCTGGCGGGGTGACTTTTCTCTTCCCCGGGATAGCCAGGTACAAGGTAACGGTATGCCAGGCACTGAAAAACAGCGTTCTCTTTGCTTTCCGCTATTGGAAAGTGACGGCTGGGGCACTGGTTTTGGTCGTGTGCAGCGGACTGCTGCTGTATTTCCTTGAGTGGTATTCCATTGTGCTTCTGGCTCCGAATGTCTATCTTCACGGAGTCCTTCTGGACAGAAGTTTTCAGGAATACGAGCGGTGTGCCTTTGCACAGGCGCTTCCGGAATAAAAATGTATCCCCTCCCGCTTTTCTGAGGTTTGTTCAGAAAAACCGGGAGGGGATGTTTGTTGAGAAAAGGGAAAATCAGAATTTCTTTTGCGCTTCCAGCCGACCGGAGTGAATCACCGGAGGCTTAGGGTCTTTGGCTTCCCAAGGGATGGGCTGCTTTTCTTCTTCCTTGCGCATACGTTCCTCCTGCATGTGAGATGGTGCTTCCGGTGTCAGGATATGCCGAAAGAAGAAAGTTATACCTGGAAAGAAATCAGAACAGGGGTTTCACCTTCTGCCGGTAAATGCGGGCGTAGAAGAGGGCGGTGAGCAAAGTGGACATGATTTCCGCAATGGGGAAAGCCCACCACACTGCGTCCACACTGCCGGACAGGCTCAGCAGATAGGCAACCGGCAGCAGCACCACCAGCTGGCGGCACAGGGAGACGATGGTGGAATAGAAGCCATTGCCCAGAGCCTGGAAGGAGGCTCCCAGGGCAATGCATACGGCAGCCACAGGGAAGGGGATGCACAAAATCCGCAGAGCACGCACACCGATGGCCAGGAAAGCCTCGCTGGGGTTGAAGATGCCCAGCAGCGCCTCCGGGAAGAGCATAAACACGGCAAATCCTACCAGCATAATGCTTACTGCAAAGCCGGTGGCAAGCTTCAGGGTATGGGTGATCCGCTTGGGCTTGCGGGCACCGTAGTTGTAAGCGATGATGGAAATGGTAGCATTGTTGATGCCGAACAGAGGCATGAAGAACAGGCTCTGCAGCTTGTAATAGATGCCGAATACACCGGTGGCAGTCTCATGGAAGCCCTGGAGAATCTGGTTCATGCCAAAGTTCATAATGGAACCGATGCCGTTCATTACCGTGGAGGGAATGCCGACCAGCAGGATGGGCTTCACCACATGGCCCCGGAGTTTCATATACTTGGGATGCAGGTGAATGTCGTGATTGAAGCGGATGTTCATATAGATGCCCAGACAGGCGGCAATGCACTGACCCAGCACTGTGGCAATGGCAGCTCCGGCAATGCCCATCTTGGGGATGATCCACCAGCCGTGGATGAACAGGGGATCCAGAATGATGTTGATAATGGCACCGGTGGCTTGCAGGATCATGGTGTGTACTGCCCGGCCGGTGGCCTGAAGCAGCCGCTCACACAGTACTTCGATGAATACACCCACGGTAAACAGGCAGCAAATGCTGCTGTAGGCAATACCGCCTTCCACCGTTTCGGCAACGCTGGACTGCATGGCATAGTAGGGACGGACGCCCAAAATACCAAACAGCATGAAAATGGCTGTGGCAATCAGCGCCATGGTCACGCCGTTTCCGGCTGCCCAGTTGGCGGTTTCCTGATCCTTCCGCCCCAGGCTCTGGGACAGCAGGGAGTTGACACCCACACCGATACCTACGGCAAAGCCGATTTGCAGGTTCTGGATAGGGAAAGCCAGGGAAAGGGCAGTGACCGCGCTTTCGGATATCTGGGAAACATAGATGCTGTCCACAATGTTGTAGCAGGCCTGCACCAGCATGGAAATAATCATGGGTACTGCCATGTTGATCAGCAGCTTGCCCACAGGCATGGTGCCCATTTTGTTCTCTTTCAGGGTTTCTGTCTGCATATACTCGATACTTCTCCTTATACACATAATCCTGTCTATGATATAGCATAGACAGGACGATTGCAAGAGGAATATAGGAAAAAGAGAGAATTCTGCATTTTTCACATTTTTTCAGTGAAAACAACCGGAATTTGTAAAGAAACTCCCGAAAAGGAAAAAGCACCGCTGTGTTGCCACAGCGGTGCAGGAGGAGTTTTGCTTACAGGTACTTCTTCATACCTTCGGAAGCAGCCTCGGGGTCGGAAGAGATGGTCATGGTAATTTCCATGTTGTTCTCCTTGGCGAAATCAGCCGCCCAATCCACAAAGGCCTCATTGGCAGCCTGATCCTGACCGATGGTCTTGTACAGGTTGTCGATGAACACGTTGGTAATATCAAAGTTGCCTGCATGTAAGCCGCTCAGGAAGCCCTTGAGCATCTCAGGAGAGCAAATGCCATACTCCTTAGAGTCTACCAGACGAACCTTATGCGGAATGTCATAAGTCAGCTTCTGGCCGTACTCGATACAAACCACATCACCGTGCGCTTCAGCAACAGCGGTGTTGATCGCTTCGATCAGCTTCTTGGTCTTACCGGAGCCCTTCAGGCCCATAATAACATGAATCATCGGAATTTCCTCCTTTGCTTAACCAAAGTACTTTTGGCTTGGTATCATTCTACCAGCAATCCCGACTTTTTGCAACTACTATTTTCACAATTTTCACAAGCAAAGCGTAAACTTTCTTTGACGGAGAAAACAGGAAAAATGCAGGGGGATTACTGCTGCTCGTAGCCGGGCTTGCCCAGCAGCTGGAACATATTGCGCTTGTAGAATTCCACGCCGGGCTGGTTGAAGGGGTTCACGTCCAGGATGTAAGCGGAAACACCGCAGCACAGCTCCAGGAAGTAGAACAGTTCGCCCACCTTGCGGTCATTCAGCTCGCCGCATTCCATGATGATTACAGGCACGCCGCCGTCTACATGGGCAGCCAGGGTGCCCAGGAATGCCTTCTCGTCAACGAAGTCCAGGGTCTTGCCTTCCAGATAGTTCAGGCCATCCAGGTTCTTTTCGTCGCCGCCAATGACCATCTTGGCCTCAGGAGCGTCGAAGCGAACCATTGTTTCGAAGATGTTGCGCACACCCTGCTGGATCATCTGCCCCAGGGAGTGGAGGTCGGCAGTGAACTCGGCGGTTACGGGGAAAATGCCCTTGCCGTCCTTGCCCTCGGATTCACCGAAGAGCTGCTGCCACCAGCCGCCGAACATCTTGAAGCCGGGCTCGAAGCTTTCGAAAATTTCCATTGCCTTGCCGTTGCGGTACAGCAGGTTTCGCACGGCGGCGTACAGCCAAACGGGGTTATCGAAGGAGCGCAGGTCGTAGGCTTCCTTGGCGTCCATGGCGCCGTTCATCATTTCCATGATGTCCACGCCGGCTACAGCCAGAGGCAGCAGACCCACGGCGGTGAGCACGGAGAACCGGCCGCCTACATTGGCGGGGATGACGAAGGTCTCCCAGCCTTCCTCAGTAGCCATCTGGCGCAGGGCCCCCTTGCAGGGGTCGGTGATGGCATAGATGCGGCTCTTGGCGCCTTCCACACCGTACTTCTGCTCCAGCATGGCACGCAGGGCACGGGTAGCAATGGCGGGCTCGGTAGTGGTGCCGGACTTGGAAATGATGGCAATGGAGAAGTCCTTGCCTTCCAGCAGGCGGCACAGCTCGTTCCAGTGGCGGGTGCTCAGGCCGTTACCGGCAAAGTAAATCTGGGGGTTGCCCTTGCCCTTACCCATGTTGTGGTTGGGACCCTGCAGCAGCTCTATAGCGGCTCTGGGGCCGAGGTAGCTGCCGCCGATGCCGATGACGACAAATACATCGGAGTCGTTCCGGATCTTCCGGGCAGCGGCCTGAATGCGGGTGATCTCTTCATTTGCTTCCCGGGTGGGCAGATTCAGCCAGCCCAGGAAATCGTTGCCGGCACCGGTGCCGTCTGCCAGGGTGGCATGTGCCTGGGCGACTTCCTTTTCCATCGCCAGCAGGTCAGGCAGTGCGATCTCGCCCCATACATTGGAAATATCAACTTTGATCATATGTGTAGGACACATCCTTTCATTTTTTTACCGCATATATGCTACCGCAAATCCGTAGCAAATGCAAGTGAAAAAATGTAAATTCGAGAAAAAACTCGTTTTCTTCTTGACAGGAGAGGGGAGATGTGCTAGAATATCGTGAAATTAAGCGCCGGGTATTCCGGCAAGATAGAGAAGGGAGTATTCGTATGAAGTATCGGTTCAAAACTAACGAATGTCTGTTCCCTGTTTCCTCTTTTTCTGATGGCGTTGGTGCCGTTATTGAAAAAGGGGATTTTTCTTTTCTGAACAGTGACCAATACACCATTTTTCCCGGCTTTTGTGACGTGCATGTGCATTTCAGAGAGCCGGGATTTTCCTACAAGGAGACCATCGCCTCCGGCTGTGCCGCGGCTGCCCGGGGTGGATACACCTCGGTTTGCACCATGCCGAACCTGAATCCGGTGCCAGACAGCCTGGAAAATCTGAAGCCCCAGCGGGAGCGGATAGAAAGCACGGCCACCATTGGCGTGTATCCCTATGGTGCCATTACAGCAGGCCAGCAGGGAGAAACTCTGGCCGACCTGGAAGCACTGGCACCTTATGTAATTGCCTTTTCCGATGACGGCAGAGGTGTGCAGGATCCCGGAAAGATGGAGGAGGCTATGCGCCGGGCCAAGGCGCTGGGCAAGCTGATCGTTGCCCACTGCGAGGACAACAGCCTGCTCCGGGGCGGCTATATTCACGATGGCAGCTATGCCAGAGCCCATGCCCACCGGGGTATCTGTTCGGAAAGCGAATGGGGGCCGATTGCCCGGGATCTGGAACTGGCAGCCAAGACCGGGGCGGCTTACCACGTGTGCCACATCTCCACAAAAGAAAGCGTGGAGTTGATTCGTCAGGCGAAACGCACAGGTGTGGATGTGACCTGCGAGACCGGACCCCACTACCTGACCATGGACGACAGCTTCCTGGAAGAGGATGGCCGGCTTAAAATGAATCCCCCCTTGCGTTCTCCGGAGGATCGTCAGGCACTGGTAGAAGGACTGCGGGACGGAACCATCGATATGATCGCTACAGACCATGCGCCCCACAGTGCTGAGGAAAAGGCCAGGGGGCTGGAAAAGAGCGCTTTCGGAGTGGTCGGCCTGGAAACGGCCTTCCCGGTTCTGTATACCTGCCTGGTAAAGACCGGGCTGGTGCCAATGGAGCGAATTCTGCAGGCGCTGACCACAGCACCCAGAACCCGCTTCGGCATACCGGAAAGTCAGGATTTCTGTGTGTGGGATCTGAATCAGGAATATGTGATTGATCCGGCGGACTTTGCCTCTATGGGCAGGGCAACCCCATTTGCCGGATGGATGGTTCAGGGCAAGTGTATCGCAACCTTCCATGATGGCAGCATCGTGTACAAAGGCGCTTGAAGCAATATATAGGAGGAATATGCTATGGCAAAGAGAACAGACATTAAGAAAATTTTGATTATCGGCTCCGGCCCCATTGTGATTGGACAGGCTGCGGAGTTCGACTATGCCGGTACCCAGGCCTGCTTGGCTCTGAAAGAAGAGGGCTATGAGGTAGTGCTGTGCAACTCCAACCCGGCCACAATCATGACCGATACCACCATTGCCGACAAAGTATATATGGAGCCGCTGACTCTGGAATATGTTGCCAAGATCATCCGCTACGAGCGCCCGGATGCCATTGTGCCCGGTATCGGCGGTCAGACCGGCCTGAACCTGGCAATGCAGCTGGAAAAGAAGGGCATTCTGAAGGAGTGCAATGTGCAGCTGCTGGGCACTTCCAGTGAATCCATTGAGCGGGCAGAGGACCGGGAGCTGTTTAAGGAGCTGTGCCAGTCCATCGGCGAGCCGGTGATCCCCTCCGAGATTACCTATTCCCTGGAAGAGGCAAAGCAGGCTGCTCAGCGCATTGGTTACCCTGTGGTTCTGCGCCCCGCCTTCACCTTGGGCGGCACCGGCGGCGGCTTTGCTTACAGTGAGCAGGAGCTGGAAGAAATTGGCCTGAATGCCTTCAAACTCTCCCCCGTACATCAGGTTCTCATTGAAAAGTCCGTGAAGGGCTATAAGGAAATCGAGTTCGAGGTCATGCGGGATTCCAACGACCACGCCATTACCATCTGCGGCATGGAAAACATCGACCCCGTAGGTGTTCACACCGGCGACTCCCTGGTGGTTGCTCCCATTATGACCCTGAGTCCGGAAGATCTGAAGATGCTCAATGATTCCGCAATCAAGATCATCAAGGAACTGAAAATCGAAGGCGGATGCAATGTGCAGTTCGCCCTGAATCCGGATTCCTCCGAGTATTACCTCATCGAGGTAAACCCCAGAGTTTCCCGGTCTTCTGCTCTGGCTTCCAAGGCATCCGGCTATCCCATCGCCCGGGTGACGGCCAAAATCGCCGTGGGCATGGCGCTGGAGGATATTCAAATTGCCAATACCACAGCCGCCTTTGAGCCGGTGCTGGACTATGTGGTGGCCAAGCTGCCCCGCTTCCCCTTTGATAAGTTTGCCTCTGCCACCAATACTCTGGGTACCCAGATGAAAGCAACCGGCGAGGTAATGGGTATCGGCTCTACTCTGGAAGAGTGCCTGCTGAAATCCGTCCGTTCTCTGGAAATCGGCGTGAGCCATTTCCACATGCCCAAGTTCAGCACCATGGCAACGGAGGAAATCCTGGAATACCTGAACACCTTCCGGGATGATACGGTGTTTGCCGTTACGGAACTGCTGCGCCGGGGAACCAGCGTGGAGCAGCTCCACGAGGCGACCAAGATTACGGCCTTCTTCATCCAGGCGCTGAAAAACATTGTGGATATGGAGCGGAAGCTGGCTGTAAATGTGGGCAATCCGGAGGTGCTGCGGCAGGCCAAGCGGATGGGCTTCGGTGACAAGTTCATCGCCCAGCTGTGGGGTCAGAAGGAAATCGAGGTATACAGCCTGCGCTGCCGGGACAATATTTTCCCTGTTTACCGCATGGTAGATACCTGCCATACCGGGGCATACATCCCCTACTTCTATTCCTCCTACCAGGGCACCACCCAGTCCAAGCTGACGAACAAAAAGAAAATCGTGGTGCTGGGCGCAGGCCCTATCCGTATCGGCCAGGGCGTGGAATTTGACTATTCCACGGTGCATGCGGTGAATACCATCCGCTCCGCCGGATACGAAGCCATTATCATCAACAACAACCCGGAAACCGTCTCTACCGACTACACCACTGCCGACAAGCTCTATTTTGAGCCTCTGACTCCCGAAGATGTGATGAACATCATCCATTTTGAAAAGCCGGAGGGCGTGATTGCTTCCCTGGGCGGCCAGACCGCCATCAACCTGGCTCAGCCGCTGATGGAGCGGGGCGTAAAGATCATCGGTACCGACTGCGCCGCCATCGACCGTGCGGAAAACCGGGATTCCTTTGAAAAGCTGCTCAAGCAGCTGGATATTCCCCAGCCCCAGGGTCAGGCGGTGACCAATATCGAAGACGGCATTGCCGCGGCCTCCAAGATCGGCTACCCCGTGCTGGTGCGCCCCAGCTTTGTCCTGGGCGGCCGTGCCATGCAGATTGTTGCCAATGAGAGCCAGCTGATCACTTACCTGAAAACCGCTGTGGAAATCGACGAAGACAAGCCTGTTCTGGTGGATAAGTACATCCAGGGCAGAGAGGTGGAGATCGATGCCATCTGCGACGGACGGGATGTGTTTGTCCCCGGCATTATGGAGCTGGTAGAGCGTACCGGCGTTCACTCCGGTGACTCCATCAGTGTGTACCCCACTTTCTCCATTTCCAATAAGGTCAAGGGCATTATCCTGCAGTATGCCAAGAAGTTGGGCTTGGGCATCGGCATTATCGGCCTGTTCAATATTCAGTTCATTGTGGATAAGCAGGACAATGTGTTCATCATCGAGGTGAACCCCCGTTCCTCCCGTACCGTTCCCTTCCTGTCCAAGGCCACCGGCTACTCCCTGGCGGATATTGCCACCGAAGTCATCCTGGGCAAGAGCCTGAAGGAACAGGGCATCTTCGATATTTATCCCCAGGAGAAGGAGCGCTGGTATGTAAAGGCACCTGTGTTCTCCTTCAATAAGATCCGTGGCCTGGATGCTTACCTGTCTCCGGAAATGAAGTCCACCGGTGAAGCCATTGGTTACGACCGCACCCTGACCCGTGCCTTGTATAAGGCGCTGCAGGCTTCCGGTATGCGGCTGCAAAACTATGGAACCGTGCTGGCAACCATTGCCGATGGGGATAAGGAAGAGGCGCTGCCCCTGATTCGCCGGTTCTATCAGCTGGGCTTCAACATTGAGGCAACCACCGGAACGGCTAAGTTCCTGAAAGCCAACGGCATTCGTACCCATGCGCTGAAGAAAATCAGCGACGACAGTGAGGAGATTCCTTCCTCTCTGCGCCAGGGTCATATCGCCTATGTAATCAATACCCGGGATCCGGCCTCCAATTCCAAGGACGGTGCCCTGATCCGCCAGATCTGCACGGAGTACAATGTCACTCTCTTCACCGCTCTGGATACCGTTAAGGTACTGCTGGATGTACTGGAAGAGACCACACTGACCATTTCCACCATCGATGCGTAACATGCCTCTCCCGGGCAGATATACGGGAGAATCAACATGAAAGGATGCCCCATGAAACAGAGTATCTTTACCATAGAAAGCAATACCCCTTTGACCTCCAGCGTATACCGGATGGTGCTGCTGGGGGATACGGAGGCGATCACTGCCCCCGGACAGTTTGTGAATATCCGCCTGGCTGGGAAATTTCTCCGCCGCCCCATTTCCGTTTGCGACTGGGAAGAGGGAAAGCTGACCATTGTCTATAAGGTGGTGGGCAGTGGCACGGAGCAGATGGCTGCCATGGCTACAGGAGAACAACTGGATATTCTCACAGGCCTGGGCAACGGCTACGATCTGGCTGCTGCCGGGGATGCCCCGCTGCTGCTGGGCGGCGGCGTAGGCGTGCCGCCGATGTATGGCCTGGCCAAGCGTCTGCGTGGCATGGGGAAGGATGTACAGGTGATTCTGGGCTTCAATACCGCGGAAGAATGCTTCTATGAGGAGCAGTTCCGGGCGCTGGGTTGCCGGGTCACTGTTGCCACGGCAGACGGCAGCTGCGGTGTAAAGGGCTTCGTCACGGATGCGATGGCACCGCTGCACTACAGTTATTTTTACACCTGCGGGCCGGAGCCAATGCTCAAGGCCGTGTACAGAGCTTCGGCAAGCGCCGGTGAAATGAGCTTTGAGGAGCGGATGGGCTGCGGATTCGGTGCCTGCATGGGCTGCTCCTGCAAGACCCTGACGGGCAACAAGCGAATCTGCAAGGATGGCCCCGTGATGAAAAAGGAGGAGATCCTATGGGCATGAAGGTAGAACTGTGCGGAATTACGCTGGACAATCCTGTAATTCCTGCCTCCGGAACCTTTGGCTACGGCTATGAGTTTGCGGAGCTGTATGATATTAATTGCCTGGGTACCTTCTCCTTTAAGGGTACCACCCGGGAGCCCCGGTTCGGCAACCCTACGCCCCGTATTGCGGAGTGCCCCGGGGGTATGATCAATGCTGTGGGCCTGCAAAATCCCGGTGTGGAGGCGGTTATCAGTCAGGAGCTTCCGAAGATGGCCAAGTGCTTCCATAAACCGGTGATGGCCAATGTGTCCGGTTTTTCTGTAGAAGAGTATGCCTACACCTGTCAGAAGCTGGATGCCCAGAGCCAGGTGGGCTGGCTGGAAGTGAATGTCAGCTGCCCCAATGTGCATGGCGGCGGTATGAGCTTCGGCACGGATCCTTCTGCCGCAGCGGAAGTGGTAAAAGCGGTGAAGGCCGTAACCACCAAGCCGGTGATTGTAAAGCTCAGCCCCAATGTGACAGACATTGTATCCATCGCCCGGGCCTGTGAGCAGGCGGGAGCGGACGGTATCAGCCTGATCAACACCATGCTGGGCATGCGCATTGACCTGCGCAGAAGAAAGCCGGTGATCGCAAATACCATGGGCGGCTATTCCGGTCCCGCCATTTTCCCGGTGGCGGTGCGGATGGTTTATCAGGTGGCGCAGGCGGTGAAAATCCCGGTCATCGGTATGGGCGGCGTTTCCAGTGCCGAAGATGTGCTGGAAATGATGCTGGCCGGTGCCACGGCGGTGGAGGTTGGTGCGGCCAACCTGGTAGATCCCTGGATCTGCCAAAAAATTGTAAATGACCTGCCCAAGGTTATGAAAAAATATGGAATTGAAGATTTAAGTGCTTGTATTGGAGGAATTCAGTAATGGGAAAAGATGTTATTGTTGCCTGTGATTTTGCCAGCGCGGAGCAGACCTTTGCGTTTTTGGATCAGTTTATCGATGTGAAACCCTTTGTGAAGATCGGCATGGAGCTGTACTATGCCGAAGGCCCGGAGATTGTCCGGCAGATTAAGGCCAGAGGCCACAAGATCTTCCTGGATCTGAAGCTCCACGATATTCCCAATACCGTGAAGAAGTCCATGGCCGTGCTGCGCAATCTGGATGTGGATATTACCAACCTTCATGCTGCCGGTACCACCGCAATGATGCAGGCTGCACTGGAAGGTTTGACCCGGGAGGATGGTACCCGTCCTCTGCTGATTGCTGTGACTCAGCTGACCTCCACAGACCAGAAGGCTCTGGAAGAGGACATCCTCATCCACCAGCCCATCGACCAGGTGGTGATGCACTATGCCCAGACCGCAAAAAATGCCGGCCTGGATGGTGTGGTGTGCTCTCCTCTGGAGGCAGAAAAAGTTCACAGCACCTGTGGAAAGAATTTCCTGACCGTTACCCCCGGCGTCCGCTTTGCTGACGGGGATGTGGGTGACCAGAAGCGGGTCATGACGCCCGCTGCCGCCAAGGCTATCGGCTCTGACTACATCGTTGTGGGCCGTCCCATCACTGCTGCTGCCGATCCTGTGGCAGCCTACAAGCGCTGCGTTGCCGAATTCTGCGATTAACGAGGAGGAGAAAAAATGGAAAGCTACAAGAGAGAGTTTATTCAGTTCCTGGAAACCGCCGGTGTGCTGAAATTTGGCGATTTCACTGCCAAATCCGGCCGGAAGATTCCCTATTTTATCAATGCCGGAATGATCAAAACCGGCGAGGAAATTGCCCGTCTGGGTGAATTCTACGCCAAGGCCTACATGGAAAAGGTGGGCAACAAGAAGACCGTGCTCTATGGTCCTGCCTATAAGGGTATCTCCATTGCCGTGTCTGCCGCTGTGGCACTGTCCAAGCAGGGGCTGGACATGCCCTTCTTCTTCAACCGCAAGGAAGTGAAGGATCACGGCGAAGGCGGTGTGTTTGTAGGTTATGTACCCCAGGCCGGGGAGGAAGTGGTGATCGTAGAGGATGTGATTACCGCCGGTACCGCCATCCGGGAGAGCATGGCCATCCTGAGCCACCTGGAAGGGGTCAAAGTGGCTGCAACCTTCGTCATGGTAGACCGGAAGGAAAAGGGTCAGGGCGACAAGGGAGCCATGCAGGAGATCGAGGAAAACTTCGGGTTCCCCGTCTACTCCGTTGTGGATGTGTATGACATCATCGAGTACCTGGAAGAGGATCCTGCCAACGAAGAGAACGTGACCCGGATCCGCAATTATCTGGCAGTCAACGGGGCGAAGTGATATGAGAAGTCTCATCAGTATTCTGGATCTGAGTGTGCAGGAGCTGGACAGCCTGATTGCCACGGCGAAGGACATCATTGCCAACCCTGAAAAATATCAGGATGCCTGCCGCCATAAGAAGCTGGCAACCCTCTTTTATGAGCCCTCCACCCGTACCCGGCTCAGCTTTGAGGCAGCTATGCTGGAGCTGGGCGGAAGCGTACTGGGTTTTTCCTCCGCCAATTCTTCCTCTGCGTCCAAAGGAGAGAGCATGGCCGATACCGCCAAGATTCTGAGCTGCTATGCCGACATCTTGGCGATCCGCCATCCCATGGATGGCGCGCCCTTTGTGGCTTCCCGGAATGCTACGGTGCCGGTAATCAACGCCGGTGATGGCATGCACAACCATCCTACCCAGACTTTGGCGGATCTTCTCACCATTTCCCGGGAAATGGGACGGCTGGATCAGCTGACCATCGGCCTGTGCGGTGATCTGAAATACGGCCGTACCGTACACTCTCTGATCGAAGCCATGAGCCGCTATGCCGGTATCCGCTTTGTGCTGATTTCCCCCAAGGAACTGGTGCTGCCGGACTATGTCAAGCAGGATGTGCTGGATGCCAAGGGGATTCCCTATGAGGAAGTAACCTCTCTGGAGGAGGCTATGCCCAAGCTGGATGTTCTGTATATGACCCGTATTCAGCGGGAGCGTTTCGACGATCCTCAGGAATATGAGCGTCTGAAAAACAGCTATATCCTGGATACGCAGAAGATGACATTGGCAAAGCAGAAGATGTGTGTGCTGCATCCTCTGCCCAGAGTGAATGAGATCAGCGTCAAAGTGGACGACGATCCCAGAGCTGCCTATTTCCGTCAGGCTCTGAACGGAAAGTATATGCGTATGGCACTGATTCTGATGCTGCTGGAAGCCCGGCAGAAGGATCCTGATCGGGAGCCTCTGACAGGCCAGTTGCGCTACGACCTGGTATGCCACAACAAGCGCTGCATCAGCGCCACAGAGCAGGAGCTGCCTCAGATTTTCAAGCTGACAGACAAGGCAAAGAATATCCACAGGTGCATCTACTGCGAGCACATGGAGGAATAAGAAAGACAGGGAAGATGCTTCCTCTGAATACAGTCACCCCAAAAATCGCCTGGCTCTTGCACAGAGTCAGGCGATTTTTTGGGGCTGCTCTGGCTGCTTCCAGGGATGTGGAACTTACGACGAATGTCGTAAAATGGTGAAAAAGAGGACGGGGCGGAGAAGAAATGAAAAAATTGGAGATATTTCTCTCACAATGCAAAATAAATGTTGAAAATTGCAAAAAATGCTTGTGTTTTGTAAATGCATGTTGTACAATATACTATATTTGAGAAAAACAAGAGCCTGTTCAATGAAAAATACAGGCTCTTGTTTACATCGGCATTGCCGGCCGAAGGGGAGGTTTTACCGTTGGATACAACAGTTTATGTAACAATGATGGGGAAGTTCACCATTTATGGTGCCGGATTGGTTCGCCCCCGGGTGATCAGTCTGAATGGGCGCTCCAAGCGTCTGTGGACTTTGGTGGCTTACCTGATTTTGAATCGGGAGCGGGGCGTACCTGCAGAAGAGCTGATTGAACTGTTCTGGCATGACAATGGGGGAGCCAATCCCATGAGCACGTTGCAGAATAACATCAGCCGCACCAGAAATGCGCTGGAGGACTTGGGCATGCTGGGCGGCAAGCGGCTGATTCACAATAACTGCGGCACGTATTACTGGGCACCGGACAGAAAAACCGTGGTGGATATTGAAGAATTCCAGGCTGCCGCCAAAGAGGCACTGGCCTGCAGAACCACCATTGTAGGTACCCACCTGGCGGTGAAGGCTGCCCAGCTGTACACTGGCGACTTCCTGCCGGAGTGTGAAAGCGACGGCTGGTGTATGGGTATGGCTGCCCACCATCGGGATACCTTCCTGGATGTTTGCCGGCTGGGCTCCAAGTGGCTGGTGGATGACCGCCGGTTCCAGGATGCTATTGTACTGTGCAGGCGTGGGCTGGAAATGGACCCTGCCATGGAACAGCTGCATGTGCTGACCATGCGGGCGCTGATCCAGAGCGGCGAACCGGAAAAGGCTGTGGAGTATTATTACGAAACTGAGACCATGTTCCGGGAGACTTATGGCAGCCCGGCTCCTGAGGAGATGCAGACGGAGCTGGTGGATGCCCAGCGGTGCATCACCGGTACGGTGGAGACGGAGCGGCTGGCAGAATTCCTCAAGCCCGGCAGACGGGATGCAGGTGCCTTTCGGTGTGAGCCGAATATATTCCGGGAAATCGTAAACCGATACCTCCGGGATCTGCCCCGGAGCACGACTCCCTGCCAGGTGCTTACCTTCCGTGTGGAGCATCGGGGTGTGGAGCCGGTGGATCGGACGCTGTATATGCTCCAGCTGGATCGGGTGCTGAAATACGCTCTGCGGGGCGGTGACCCCTATACCCGGACGGGAGAAGATCTGTTTATGGTTCTGCTGCCTGGAGCAAGCAAGGAAAACGGGGAGACTGTGAAGCAGCGCGTCCTGGATTGTCTGGCCAGGGAATACCCGGAGAGCAACCCCAGATTTGTAATCCGTATTGTAGATCTGGTGGAACTGAAAGAGGAAGAAGAAAGGAGACAGCTGCTGTGAGAGAAGCCAGACAAGTGCCCCTTGGGGCCAACCGGTTTGCCCTGTATCTGAAGAAGGACGGCAACCAGCTGGGCGGCCGTGCCGTATGCCTGGGAACGGGGAAGACCATCGTCTTTGAAAGCCTTTCCCATATGGTACTGCTGCTGGAGGAAAGCATGGATTTGGCCGACTCCCTGGCTGTAGCCAAACCTCAGGGAGAAAATCCCAACTTCGAGCTGGAGATTGCCTGCCGCCAGAACAGTTCCTGGCAGGGGCGGCTGCGCAGGCTGAAGGTAGAGGGGGAGGAGCCCATCTGCTTTGCCAGTGTGATGGAGCTGCTGATCCTGCTGGAAACCTCTATGGTGGCGTAAAAGGCGGTTTATATTATGGCATAGACCATCTCCCCGGGGCGTAAAGATACCCGGGGGGATTTTTTATGGATGCAGAGCAGCTGTATATGGGCAAGACCTGCGTGGGACACATGCGGTTTTGGAGGCAGGGGTTGTATTATGTGTTCTGCTGTCGCTGCGCCCTGCCTGGGGATATGCCTTGGCGGGTGGAGGCGGTTTGCGGGCAGAAACGGGAAGATTTGGGTGTATTGGTGCCTATGGAGGAGGGTTTTGGCCTGGATACCCGCCGTCCGGTCAAGCGACTTGGGGAAGGGCATCTGGAGTTTCGGTTGCTTCCCGGTCGGGAGCAGCCTGGCACCCACTTTGCGCCGATCTATCCCGAGGAGCCGTTTGCCTATCTGGCCAGACTGAAGGATGGATTCCTGGAAGAGCGTGGCGGCATCTGGGGGGCAGGCTGGAAAGAAGAATAAAATACCCCTGCCGCACCGTGAGGCGAAAGTCTGACACGGTTGCGGCAGGGGGTATTTTATATGCTGCGGTGATTTTTTATAAATACACGCAGGAAAAGCGGGATAAATGAGAGATTTCTGCCTGCGCCAAAAGCGTTGCATCGTTTGCGGCCTTTGGTGGAAAAAATCATTTTCCGCCGGAAAAGCCTACAGGAGGACGGCAGCCTGGAACATCTGCGTTGCTTCTCTACCGGAGGCGTGCTGTCTCCCAGCGTGGGAAAAGTGCATAAAAAAACAGACCCGACAGGTCTGAAAAATGGATTGACAAAAGTGGAGCAATCATGTATAATAATGTTCCATACTGTGGCAGTATGCCCAAACGAGGTTTCCCCCTCTAACATGGTCATTTTACCACAGGAAGGGGCGGCTGTCAAGAGGGAAGTTAATCAATTTTGACAACTTAGCCAAGCGTATCAACAACACACAATTCGGAAGAAAGGCTGTGATGATCCATATGGCAATGGTCAAGGACGTTATGTTCGGCAAGACCATGCGTAAATCCTACGCGAAGTACGAGGAGATCCTGGAGATCCCCAACATGCTGAAGATCCAGAAGGATTCCTACCAGTGGTTCCTGAAGGAAGGACTGCGGGAAGTCTTCAAAGATGTGGGCACCATTACCGATTTCTCCGGTAAGCTGGAGCTGAGCTTCCTGGACTATACCATGGAAGACAAGGCAAAGTATACCATCGAGGAATGCAAGGAACGGGATGCCACCTACGCAAAGCCCATCAAGGTTCGGGTGCGTCTGCGCAATACCGAGACCGACGAAATCAAGGAGCAGGAAATCTTCATGGGCGATTTCCCCGTGATGACCAACGGCGGCACCTTTGTGATCAATGGCGCTGAGCGTGTTATCATTTCTCAGATTGTTCGTTCCCCTGGTATGTACTATGGCCACGAAGTGGACAAGGCCGAGCAGCATACCTATACCGCCACCGTCATCCCTTACCGTGGTGCCTGGCTGGAATACGAGACGGATAACTCCAATGTATTCTGGGTTCGCATTGACAAGAACCGGAAGCTGCCCATCACCAGCCTGATCCGCGCCCTGGGCGTGCAGACCGATGAGCAGATCAAGGAGCTCTTTGGCGAGGATGAGCGGATCCTGGCTACTCTGGAAAAGGATCCTTGCAAGACCCGGGAAGAGGCTCTGCTGGAGATCTATCGCCGCCTGCGTCCCGGTGAGCCTCCCACGGTGGAGACTGCCGTTGCCCATCTGGAAGGCCTGCTGTTTGACTACCATCGCTACGATGTCAGCCAGGTTGGCCGGTACAAGTTCAATAAGAAGATGGACATCTGGAGCCGTCTGTCCGGTCAGGAAGTGGCCGAGCCCATCACCGATCCCATGACCGGTGAGATCCTGGCAATGCCCGGCGACTTTATCTCCCGCAGCCAGGCACACGAGCTCAGCGCCCGTGGTGTCAATGAGGCTGTGCTGAAGGTTGGCGATACCAATGTGAAGGTATTCTCCAACGGCATGGTAGATATGGCCGGCTTCGTTTCCTTCGATCCCAAGCAGTATGGCATCAAGGAGAAGGTCAGCTTTGCCGTTCTGCGGGAAATGCTGGAAGAGCTGGGCCCGGATGGCGATTGGGAAACCGCCATTGCCGAGCGCTACACCGACCTGATCCCCAACCATATCACTGTGGAAGACATCATGGCTTCCATCAACTACCTGAACTGCGTGGCCATGGGCGTTGGTGTGCCTGACGATATTGACCACCTGGGCAACCGCCGCCTGCGTTGCGTAGGTGAGCTGCTGCAGAACCAGTTCCGCATTGGCTTCAGCCGTCTGGATCGTGTGATCCGGGAGCGTATGACCGTGCAGGATGTAGATTCCGTCACTCCCCAGAGCCTGATCAATATCCGGCCCGTTACCGCGGTGATTAAGGAGTTCTTTGGTTCCTCTCCCCTGAGCCAGTTCATGGATCAGAATAACCCCCTGGCAGAACTGACCCACAAGCGCCGTCTGTCCGCCCTGGGCCCCGGCGGTCTGAGCCGTGACCGGGCATCTTTCGATGTGCGTGATATTCACTATACCCACTATGGCCGTATGTGCCCCATCGAGACCCCCGAAGGTCCCAACATCGGCCTGATCAACTATCTGGCTACCTTTGCCAAGATCAACGAGTACGGCTTCGTGGAGGCTCCCTACCGCAAGGTGGACAAGGCCACTGGTTTCGTCACCAAGGACATCGAGTATATGACCGCTGATGTGGAGGATGAATACTACATCGGTCAGGCCAACGAGCCTCTGGACGAGAACGGCTGCCTGGCAAATGAGCGTATCACCTGCCGTCACCGCAACGAGATCATCGAGGTGGACCGTGAGGTCATCGACTATGTGGACGTTTCTCCCAGAATGATGATCTCCATCGCTACCTCTTTCATTCCCTTCCTGCAGAACGACGACGCAAACCGTGCTCTGATGGGCGCGAACATGCAGCGTCAGGCCGTGCCTCTGCTGACCACCGAGCCTCCTGTTGTTGCCACCGGCATCGAGCACAAGGCCGCTGTGGACTCCGAGGTTTGTCTGAAGGCCAAGAAGCCCGGCGTGGTTACCTCCGTATCTGCTGATGCCATTTCCATTCGTTATGACGATGGCGAGACTGAAACCATGCGCCTGACCAAGTTTGCCCGTTCCAATGCCGGTACCTGTATCAACCAGCGGCCTGCCGTTGTGGTTGGCGACCGGGTGGATACCGAGATGATCGTGGCCGACGGCCCCAGCTGCTCCGGCGGCGAGGTTGCCCTGGGCAAGAACGTGCTCATCGGCTTCGTAACCTGGGAAGGCTACAACTACGAGGACGCCATCCTGCTCAACGAGCGCCTGGTGCGTGAGGATGTATTTACCTCCATTCACATTGAAGAATACGAGACCGAAGCCCGGGATACCAAGCTGGGACCGGAAGAAATCACCCGGGATATTCCCAACGTGGGTGAGGATACTCTGAAGGATCTGGACGAGAACGGTATCATCCGT